>NZ_JBFRFQ010000013.1:0-139322 GCF_052114905.1 Nocardia sp. 2TAF39 | reverse complement strand
AAGCACGCCGCCAGCGTTCGTCCTGAGCCAGGATCAAACTCTCCGTTGAAGACTCACAACCACACCCCCGAAAGGGTGCAATCAAAAGTATTTGAACCAGAGTCCGAAAACCCAGCAAAACAAAACGCCAACACAAAACATGTTGACTAMAATGTCCGACCTTCCAACCGGGGGGAAAGAAAGGCCGGAACCAAAATAAATTTGGCACTGACATTCATCGACACACTATTGAGTTCTCAAAGAACACACGCACACACATCCAGACCGAAACAATTCGGACTTTCCGTAAGGCAACYTATCAAGCTTAGCTCAACCGTTCACCCGATCAAAATCGGGACTCGATCGAACCAGTGTGAGCGTCAGGCGCTCCTCGTCCTACCTCGTTTCCCTAGCCTCTCGCTCAGCGTTTCCGCTCAGCTCCTCGGCCCCGGGTCGGTGTCCGTGTCGCTCTGACCTGGATAAAGTTACGTGTCTGTGTGAACGATGTCAAATCGCCTGGTCAGAAAGCATTTTCGGGAATGCTTTCGGAAAGCGGCACGCACTCGAGATCAATCCGCCGCGCCGACACGCTCCACCTGACCGCCCAAGGACTGCAACTGCTCGACGAAATTCGGGTATCCGCGGTCGATATGGAAGACGTCGTGCACTTCCGTAGTTCCGTCGGCGACCAGACCCGCAAGGACCAGACCGGCGCCGGCCCGGATATCGGACGACCACACCGGCGCGCTCGACAACCGAGGAATACCGCGCACCACCGCGTGGTGCCCATCGGTCCGTGCGTCGGCACCGAGCCGGATCATCTCCTCCACGAACCGGAAACGCGCCTCGAAGATGTTCTCGGTGATCATCGAGGTGCCGTCGGCGATGGCCGCCAAGCCGATCGCCATCGGCTGGAGGTCGGTCGGAAAACCCGGGAACGGCAGCGTCGAGAAGTTCACCGCGCGTGGGCGCTCGGCCTGGATCACACGGAATCCGTCCTGTTCGAACGAGATCCGCGCACCCGCGGAACGCAACTTGTCCAGCACCAGCGAAAGATGCTTGGGATTCACTCCGGTCACGCGTACGTCACCCATCGTCATCGCCGCGGCGATGCCCCAGGTCGCGGCCACGATGCGGTCACCGATTACGCGGTGGGTCGTCGGCGAGAGCCGCTTGACGCCCTGGATGGTGAGCACCGAGGTGCCCGCGCCGCTGATCCGCGCGCCCATCTGAACGAGCATGTGGCACAGGTCGACGATGTCGGGTTCGCGCGCGGCGTTGTCGATCACCGTCTCGCCCTCGGCGAGCACCGCCGCCATGAGGATGTTCTCGGTCGCGCCGACGGAGGGGAAGTCCAGCCGGATTTTGGCACCCTGCAGTTCGTCGGCGCGCGCGACCACGCAACCGTGCTCGATCTCGCTGGTCGCGCCGAGCAACCGCAGGCCTGCCTGATGCATGTCGAGCGGGCGCGAACCGATCGCGTCACCGCCGGGGAGTGCGACGACGGCGCGCTTACACCGCGCCATCAGCGGACCGAGCACGCACACCGACGCGCGGAACTGGGTGACCGCGGGGAAATCCGCATGGTACTTCGGCTCGGCGGGAGTGGTGATGGTGACCACCCCGCCGTCGATCCCGACGTCACAGCCGAGACCGCGCAACACATCGCCCATCAGCGGCACATCGAGGATGTCCGGACAGTTCGTGATCGTGGTGGTGCCCTCGGCCAGCAACGCAGCGGCCATCAGCTTGAGGACGCTGTTCTTGGCGCCCCCCACCGTGACCTCACCGACGAGTCGATTCCCGCCAGTAATCAAAAACCGTTCCATGCCGCCTCTCCGCGTATTCGGCGCACTGTTGGTGCAAGGATAGTTGCGGCGGCCCGCTATGGTGCCGCCTCCTCGCGACTCCTCTCGCCTCTCCGCATTATTTGCCGAGCGACAGGTGCCGCGAGGTGGGCATCTTTGTGGGCGACGGTTCGATCCCGTCACATTTCCGGCATACCCGGTGGGTTGTTCGTGTACTCGCGTGTCTTCACTGCACGATCAGGTGCCCGTCCGGTCTCCGCCGGGCTTCCACAGGATATCGCCGCCGGGATTGGCCGCTCGGCTCAGGATGAACAGCAGGTCGGAAAGGCGATTGAGGTACTTGGCCGGCAGAACGCTGGTGTCCTCCCGGTGCGCTTCGATCGCGGCCCATGCGGAACGTTCCGCGCGGCGGGCAACGGTGCGCGCCGTGTGCAGCAGTGCCGCAAGGGGCGTCCCGCCGGGCAGAATGAACGAATTCAGCGTCGGCAGTCCGGCATTGAACTCGTCACACCAAGCTTCGAGACGATCGACGTACGGCTGGGTGACGCGCAGCGGTGGGTATTTCGGCTCCGACACCACAGGTGTGGAGAGGTCCGCGCCCGCGTCGAACAGATCGTTCTGTATCTGCAGCAGCACCGCGAGCATCGCCTTCTCCGGCTGCCCGAGTGCGATCGCCACACCGATGGCGGCGTTGGTCTCGTCGCAGTCCGCGTAGGCGACCAAGCGCGCGTCGGTCTTGGCGACCCTGGAGAAGTCGCTCAACCCCGTGGTTCCGTCATCGCCGGTCCGCGTATAGATCCGCGTCAAATGCACGCTCACGACTGCACCTCGCTGACACTCGGCTCCGTCGTGCGCGGGTGCGCGCTGTGTTTCCGGTTCACTCGCTGACGCTCCCTCACGACTGCACCTCACTGACACTCGGCTCCGTCGTGCGCGGGTGCGCGCTGTGTTTCCGGTTCACTCGCTGACGCTCCCTCACGACTGCACCTCACTGACGCTCGGCTCCGTCATGCCCGAGCGATACTCGGCTGTGCCCATGATTTGCTCGCTCCGCTCGCTCACAGGACAACCTTATGCGTTCAGAGACCAGGCATCCGGCGGGTGCGATCGGAGGGGCGGGATTCCACCCAGGAAAGAAAAGCGGTCAAGGAGTCGCGGTCGAGGGCCAACTCGAAGCCACCGGTTCGATCCGACACCCCGATCACCGCGATGGCGTCGGTCATGATGTCGTACTCGTCGCCGCGTGGACTGCGGCGATCACCGATTTCGATGCCCTGGCGCCGAATCGTGGAATCGGGACCGAGTTTTAGGCTGGTGAGCTTGAAGAAGACGAGCCGGTCCTCGTCATAACGGATCAACCCGTGCCGCCAACCCTGACCACCGCGAGCGGGCAGCACCCGCAGAATCGCGGCAGTTCCGCCGCGGCGCAACATGATCAGGCGATAGGTCGAGGCAAGCGCGAGGAAAACGAGCGTCAGCACCAGAATGATCAGGAGAACCATCCCGGTCTGCAATGCAGTTCGTCCCTTCGCTCCGCCGCTGTGTCGTCGACACCTCGCGGTCATTCAACCACGGCCCCGAGTTTACAAATGGCCCGGCCGTGTCCGACCGCTGCGGCGCGATCCGGCAGTACCTCGACAAGTGCGATCACCGTGCGTCTACAAAGACGCTGTCGGCGGTGAAGAAGTCTCCACCGCCGACAGCCGTCGTGCTCAATGACAGATTGTTGCTTACGCGTTCGCGTTCTGCTCGACCGCGCGCACCCGGGCCTGAGCAGCCTTCTGCTGCTCTTGGCTGGCCTCCGAGTCGGCCAGCACCCGGCGAGCCGCCTCCACATCCACCTCGTCGGCGAACTCCGCGGACTCGGCCAGAACCCGGACCGAGCTCGCGGTCACCGAGAAGAAGCCACCGTGCACCGCGGCGACGATCCGCTCACCGTCGGTGTCCACGATGGCGACGGTGCCGCCCTCGACCAGCTGGCCGAGCAGCGGCTCGTGCCCCGGCATGATGCCGATCTGGCCCTCGGTGGTCTGCGCGCTGACGAACGACGCCTGGCCGGACCAGAGCAGTCGCTCGACGGCGACGAGATCAACTGACATTTCCGCCATCGACGACTACTTTCCGGCGATCTTCTTCGCGGCCGCCTCGACATCGTCGAGACCACCGCAGCTGTTGAACGCCTGCTCCGGGAAGTGGTCGAACTCACCCTTGCAGACACGGTCGAAGTCATCGATGGTCTGCTCCAGCGGCACGACCGAGCCCACCTGCCCGGTGAACTTTTCGGCCACGATGAAGTTCTGGCCGAGAAACTTCTCCAGTCGACGGGCGCGGCCCACGAGAACCTTGTCCTCCTCGGAGAGTTCGTCCATACCGAGGATTGCGATGATGTCCTGCAACTCCTTGTACTTCTGCAGGATCCGCTTCACCTCGTTGGCCACCGCGAAGTGCCGATCGCCGACGATCGAAGCCTCCAGGATGCGGGAGGTCGAGGTCAGCGGGTCGACGGCCGGGTAGATGCCCTTCTGCGAGATCGGGCGGGAGAGCTCCGTCGTCGCGTCCAAGTGGGCGAAGGTGGTCGCCGGCGCCGGGTCGGTGTAGTCGTCGGCGGGCACGTAGATGGCCTGCAGCGAGGTGATGGACCGACCACGGGTCGAGGTGATGCGCTCCTGCAGCTCACCCATCTCGTCGGCCAGCGTCGGCTGGTAACCGACGGCCGAGGGCATGCGGCCGAGCAGGGTCGACACCTCGGAACCGGCCTGGGTGAACCGGAAGATGTTGTCGATGAACAGCAGCACGTCCTGGTGCTGCACGTCGCGGAAGTACTCGGCCATGGTCAAGGCCGAGAGAGCGACGCGCATACGGGTGCCCGGCGGCTCGTCCATCTGGCCGAAGACGAGGGCGGTGTCCGGGAGGACGCCCATCTCTTCCATCTCCAGCCGGAGGTCGGTGCCCTCACGGGTGCGCTCGCCGACGCCGGCGAACACGGAGGTGCCGGAGAACTCCCGCGCGATACGGGTGATCATCTCCTGGATCAGAACGGTCTTGCCGACACCGGCGCCACCGAACAGACCGATCTTGCCGCCCTTCACGTACGGGGTGAGCAGGTCGATGACCTTGATGCCCGTCTCCAGGATCTCGGTCTTGCCCTCGAGCTGGTCGAACGACGGCGGCTTGCGGTGGATGCCCCACTGCTCGCCCTCGCGTCCGAGGCCGGGAGTGTCCAGGCAGTCGCCGAGGGCGTTGAAGACGTGTCCCTTGACGACGTCACCGACCGGCACCGAGATCGGCTTGCCGGTGTCGGTGACAGTGGCGCCACGGACCAGGCCGTCGGTCGGCTGCATCGAGATGGTGCGCACGATGTTGTCGCCGAGGTGCTGGGCGACCTCAAGGGTCAGGGTCTTGGCCACCGAGGTCAGCGTGATCTCGGCGTGCAGAGCGTTGAACAGCTCGGGGATGGCTCCCCGCGGGAACTCGACGTCCACGACGGGGCCGATGACCCGGACGACGCGGCCTGCGGCGGCGCCCGTCCGGCTCGTGTTGTCTCGAGTAACAGCTGCGGTCATTGGTTGGTTCTCTTCCGTGTCGATTGGCGGCATTCGCGGGGCTCTTCGTGGTTACGCATGCTTCCGCCTCCGTGCCCGTCTCTCATGCCGTGTCGATTGGCGGCATTCGCGGGGCTCTTCGTGGTTACGCACGCTTCCGCCTCCGTACCCGTCTCATGCCGCGGCGCTTAGTCGCGGTCCGAGTTCGACGCCAGCGCGTTCACGCCGCCGACGATTTCGCTGATTTCCTGCGTGATCTGGGCCTGACGCACCGAGTTGGCCTGGCGTGTGAGCACACTGGCCAGTTCGTTGGCGTTGTCGGTGGCGGCCTTCATTGCGGTGCGCCGAGCCGCAGACTCGGATGCCGCTGCCTCGAGCAACGACGCGTAGATACGCGTATTGACGTACTTCGGCAGCAGCGCCGCCAGCAGTACATCGGCGTCGGGCTCGAATTCATACTGCGCGTGGACGTCCGCGGTCGCGGAATCCGAGAGGCTGTCCTCGCCCAAGTCGAAGTTCTCGTCGACGAAGCTCACCTGGATCGGCGCAAGACGGCGCACCTCCGGGTTCTGGGTCAGCATCGACACGAAACGGGTGTACACGATGTGCAGTTCGTCGACACCTGCGATAGTGCCTGTCCCGTTCGGTGCGGGGACCTCGCCGTCCGCACCGGCCATGAAGGCGTCCACCAGGTGGTGGCAGGCGGCCGAAGCATCGGTGTACTTCGGCTGCTGCGAGAACCCGGTCCAGGCCGACACGAACGGGCGATTGCGGAAGGTGTAGTACGTCAGGCCTTTGTTGCCCATGACGTAGAGCACCGGCTCCTTGCCCTCGTCCCGCAAGGTGGTCATCAGCTCTTCGGCGCGCTTGAGCACGTTCGAGTTGTAGCCACCGCACATGCCGCTGTCGCTGGTGATCACCAGCACCGCGGCACGACGGGCGTTGGGCCGCTCGGTCAGCAGCGGGTGCGCGAGGTTCTTCGACGCACCAGCCAGCTCGCTGAGAACCTTGGTGATCTCCTCCGCGTACGGCTTCGCAGCGGCAACCCTGGCCTGGGCCTTGGAGATTCGCGAGGTCGCGATCAGCTCTTGGGCCTTGGTGATCTTCTTGATCGAATTCACACCACGAATGCGGGAGCGCAATTCACGCAAGCTTGCCATCAGCGGTTCACACTCCCTTCCTTCGCGGCAGCAGATTGGCAGCATTCACGGGGCACTTCGTGGTGACGGACGCTTCCGCCTCCGTGCCCGTCGCTCCTGCCGCGGATCGAATAGCACATTGCAGGCCCGCGTTACTTCTCGATGTGCTTGCGGGTTACCGACAGCGACTCGACCTCTTCGTGGTCGAGCTCACCACCATCCTCCTCAACCACGCGACTACCGTCGGAGGCGAGGAAGCCCTGCTTGAACTTGTCGGTCGCCGCCTTGATCGCGTCGGCCGCGTCACCGGCGAGCACCTTGCCGCCCGCGATGGCCTTGAACGCGTCGGCCGCGGTGCGGTGCAGGTCCTCCAGCAGCTCGGTGTTGAACCGGCGGATGTCGGCGACCGGAACCGAGTCGTAGTAGCCGCCGTCGACCAGGTAGATCGAGACGATCTGGTCCTCGACCGCGACCGGCGAGTACTGGTCCTGCTTGAGCAGCTCCACCCAGCGGGCACCGCGCTCGAGCTGCGCCAGCGACGCGGCGTCGAGGTCGGAGGCGAAGGCGGAGAACGCCTCCAGCTCGCGGTACTGGGCCATCTCCAGACGCAGCGAACCGGCGACCTTCTTCATGCCCTTGGTCTGAGCGGCGCCACCGACGCGGGAGACCGAGGTACCGACGTTGATCGCCGGGCGGACGCCCTTGTTGAACAGGTCGGACTCCAGGAAGACCTGGCCGTCGGTAATGGAGATGACGTTGGTCGGAATGAACGCCGAGATGTCGTTGGCTTTGGTCTCGATGATCGGCAGACCGGTCATCGAGCCCGCGCCCATCTCGTCGGACAGCTTCGCGCAACGCTCCAGCAGACGCGAGTGCAGGTAGAAGACGTCACCCGGGTATGCCTCGCGGCCTGGCGGGCGACGCAGCAGCAGCGAGATGGCGCGGTAGGCCTCGGCCTGCTTGGTCAGGTCGTCGAACACGATCAGGACGTGCTTGCCCTGATACATCCAGTGCTGGCCGATGGCCGAACCGGTGTACGGAGCCAGCCACTTGAAGCCGGCGGAGTCCGACGCGGGGGCCGCGACGATGGTGGTGTACTCCATCGCGCCGTGCTGCTCCAGCGCGGTCTTGACGCCCGCGATGGTAGAACCCTTCTGGCCGATCGCGACGTAGATGCAGCGCACCTGCTTATTCGAGTCGCCCGTCTCCCAGTTCGCCTTCTGCGCCAGGATGGCGTCGATGCAGACCGCGGTCTTGCCGGTCTTGCGGTCGCCGATGATCAGCTGACGCTGGCCGCGACCGATCGCGGTCAGGGCGTCGATGGCGGTGATGCCGGTGGCCAGCGGCTCCTCGACCGGCTGGCGCTCCAGTACGGTCGCGGCCTGCAGCTCGAGCACGCGCTGCTCTTCGGCCTCGATCTCGCCGAGACCGTCGATCGGCTGGCCGAGCGGGTTCACGACGCGGCCGAGGAACTTGTCGCCGACCGGAACCGAGAGCACGTCACCGGTCCGGCGAACCTCCTGGCCCTCCTCGATCTCGGCGAACTCGCCGAGGATGACCGCACCGATCGCACGGTCCTCGAGGTTCAGCGCGACGCCGAGCACACCGCCCGGGAATTCGAGCAGCTCGTTGGCCATCGCCGAGGGCAGGCCGCTGACATGCGCGATGCCGTCGCTGGTATCGGTGACCACACCGACTTCTTCGATGGAGGTCTCGGGGGTGTAGCTCTGGGTGTAGCTCTCGATCGCGCTACGGATCTCGTCGGAGGAGATCGTCAGCTCCGCCATGTTCTTCCTGCTCTCGCTGTCTGGGTCTGGAATGTCGGTGGGTGGTGGTAGCGCGCTAGGTCAGGGCCCTGCGCAGCTTTTCCAGTCGGCCGATGGCGCTTCCGTCGATCACATCGTCGCCGATGTGCACGACGAGTCCGCTCAGCAAACTCGGGTCGACCTGAACGTGCACCGTGATCGCCTTGTTGTAGATGCGCCGCAGCGACGCAGCCAGCCGCTCGCGCTGCCGCTGGGTAAGCGCGATCGTGGCGCGGACATGCGCGACGATCTGCTCGCGACGACCCGCTGCCAGGTCGGACAGCTCGTCGAAGGCGGCGCCGATGCTCGACCGCTGCCTGGTCACCACCTGCTCCGCCAGGGTGAGGGTGATGGGCTCCGTCTTGCCCGTCAGCAGACGGGCGACCAGATCGCGCTTGGCCGAGGCCGACTTCGCCCGATCCGACAGTGCCTGCTCCAAATCGGGGTTGTCGCTGATGATCCGGCCGAGCCGGAACAGCTCGTCCTCGACCGCGTCGAGCCGACCGCTGTCGGCCGCCGACTCCAGCAATGCCTCCTGACCGAGCAGCACCAAGGTGTCGACCAAGTCCGAGGTGCGCGACCAGTTCTGGGCCACCGCAGTGGTCAGCACCGCCAGCGTGGCAGCGCTGACCTTGCCGCCGAAGACCCGCTCGCACAGCTCCGCGCGCACGGACCCCGGCACCGACACGTCCGCGAGCGCCACACGCAGCGAACGCTGGTCGTCCAGCACGGCGACAACGGCGAACAGTTCCGACCCCGTCGTGGCCGCAACACTGTCGCTTCCGGTCAGAGCGGCCCGAAGCGCCTCCCGGGACCGGGAGCTGGCCTCGCGGCTCGCTGCGTACATGCTTCTCACTTTCGCGTCGTTACCTTCCGACCCCGATGCCTGCATCCGACTCGTCGAGTTCGTCGAGGAACCGCTCGATCGATGCCGCCTGCTTGGCTTCGTCCGAAACCGACTGCCCGATAATCTTTTCGGCCAGATCGACGGCCGTGCGGCCGACCTCGGAGCGCAGCTCGGTCAGGATCTGCTGGCGCTGGGCTTCCAGCTGGGTGTGGCCCGCCGCGACGATGCGGTCGCTTTCGGCCTGGGCCTCGGCGCGCATCTGCGCGAGGATCTGCTGGCCTTGGGTGCGCGCGTCCTCACGGATGCGCGCGGCCTCTAGCCGGGCCTCGGCCAGCTGCTGCTGGTACTGCTGCAGGGTGAGCTGAGCTTCTTCCTGCGCGGCCTCGGCACGAGCGATGCCGCCCTCGATCTTGTCGGAGCGCTCATCGAGCGTCTTCATCAGGCGCGGGATCACGTACTTGTAGAACAGGATCCCGATGATGACGACGCAGACGACCGACCAGACGATGTCATACGTTTCGGGGATGAGAGGATTCACTTCCTCTCCCTCCACCGCCGCGAGCAAAGCTGACTCGTACATCGGAATCAGAAAATGAAGCCGGCGACGAGGCCGATCAGGGCCAGCGCCTCGGTGAACGCGATACCGAGGAACATGTTGGTCCGGATGGTGCCCTGCAGCTCAGGCTGGCGAGCAATACCCTCGATCGCCTTGCCGACGACGATACCGACGCCGATGCCGGGGCCGATCGCGGCGAGACCGTACCCGATGGCACCGAAACCCTTGAACTTGTCGGGGGTCGTCGCGGCTTCCTGGGCCAGGTAAGCGAGGCTCATGAGTCTTCCATTCCCTTTCTGTTGCTCACCCGCCGGTCGGCGTGGTGTAGCAGGTTTCCGGTAGTTGTGTCGGTCAGGTCAGTGATCGTCGGCGTGCTGCGCGAGCCCGATGTAGACGGCGGTCAGCAACGCAAACACGTAAGCCTGCAGGAAGATGACCAACAGCTCGAACAGCGTGAATCCGAGCCCGGCGAGCAGCGAGAACGGTGAGAACACCTTCATCCACGCCGCAGCGTCGAACAGGAAGAACCAGGTCGCGCTGAAGAACAGCACCAGCATGATGTGGCCGGCCAACATATTGGCCAGGAGTCGGACGGTCAGCGTGAACGGGCGCAGGATGAAGGTCGAGACGAACTCGATCGGAATCAGCAAGCCGTGCAACGCGAGGGGGACATTCGGAACCACGATGCTGCTGCGCATGTAGGTGAGGAATCCGTACTTCCGGATACCGACGTAGTTGAACGTCAGGTATGCGACAACGGCCAGCACCAGCGGCATGCCGACTCGGGCGTTCGACGAGATGTTCAATCCAGGAATGACGCCGGAGAAGTTCAGAAAGAGGACCGTGAAGAAGATCGTCGCGATCAGTGGGAAGAATTTGCGACCCGATTCCTTACCCAATACCTCGTCGCAGATCTGCTCCTTGACGAAGACCAGGCCGATTTCCGCGACATTCTGCAGACCGCGCGGAACGATCCTGGGCGAGCGGAATGCCAGCGCCATGACCAGGACCAGGGCACCCGTCATCAGGATGCGAATCAGCATCAATCGATCGAGTTCGAACGGCGTCCCCTCGAACAGCACGGCTGGAGGGAAGAAGTCGGTAATCGACGGCGCGTGGAACTCGGCCGCCAGAGTGGTGACGCTCAGCGTTCTCTCCCGTGTTCGGGCCGCGGGTACGGTCATTCCCGCGGTTCGATCGGACATTGACGATCAAATTGGGTCGACTCAGGTCGGCTCGAAGTTCGTCAGCAGCTGTGCGGCGGTTTGGACTCCACCCGGCGTCTGTACGTGTGTCGGCGACATCGTCGACATGCAGAACCGGGACCCTCGGAGCCCGGCACGGCAGTAAGCATAGCGGCACTCGCAGGGATCTGGGCGATCCCCCCTCGCTTGGCTGCTTGCTTACCAACACTTTACCAAGCTATCTACGACAGCGTGTAGGTGGGTGGGGTTTGTTACTCGCCGGTACCCGGCGCATCTTCCGTGTCGGTAGTCGTCACGTACGGAACCTTCTGGCGCAGAACGCCATATGTCTCCGCTCCCAGCACGATGACCAGGGCTCCGACCACCGTGAGGAACAGGACGACCCGGTCGTAGAACTCGAACCGGTTCAGGATCGCGATAACCACCAAGGCCACCAGCACTTTGCCGACCCAACTGGCCAGCATGACCAGCCCCGCAGTGCTCGGCGGCAGCTTCGCGCCGAACAGCACCACGGCCGCGGTGGTCAGGATGAAGCCGCCGCCGATCGCGGCGCCGAGCAGCGCACCCCACACTCCGGACATCCCCGCGACGGCGGAGCCGAGCGCGACGGCCAGGACCACCAGCACACCGAGCCCGATCAGGCCGTAGCGCAGCGCTGCCCGCAGCGGCGCATCAGGACCTGGTATCGGGGTGGGAGTGAAGCTCACGACGTCACCTCGCCGGCGCTCGGCGCCGCCGTGCGCTTGGCGCACTGTGTTGATGGTTCGCTCGCAAGCTCGCTCACAGTCGTCGACTTTACCCGGACGGCGTGCGGTCGCCCGCGGGATCCCCACGTCGCAGCCCCGGAATCGCGGTGATGACCAAGGCGAAAACGAGCCCACCTGCCATCAGCAGAACAACCAGCCTGCGGTCCATCAGCGAGGTACCGACGGCGCCGAACGCGAGCACCCCGACCCACAAATAGATCACCAGCACGACGCGACGGTGCGAATGTCCGATCTGCAACAAACGATGATGCAAGTGCATTTTGTCCGGGGTCGAGAAACTTACGCCGGCGCGCACCCGCCGCACGATGGCCAGCAGCATGTCGAGCACCGGAATGAACATCACCGCACCCACCAGCAACAGCGGCGAGAGCAGACCCACGATGTCGCGCGGCCCGTATCCCTGCAACGGGATTCGACCGGATGCGCCGGTCGATACCGCGGCAAGCATCAGGCCGATCAGCATCGAGCCGGAGTCTCCCATGAATATTCGCGCGGGTTGAAAATTGTGGGGCAGAAATCCGAGGCAGGCGCCCGCGAGCGCGGCGGCGAGCAGCGAGGGCGGATAAGTGTCGACCGATCCGCCCTGTTCGTTCATCAATCCCAGACAGAACACGAAAACGGCGAGCGCCGCGATCAGGCCGAGGCCCGCGGCGAGCCCGTCGAGCCCGTCGACGAAGTTCATGGCGTTGATCAGGGTGACGGTCACCGCAACCGTGACCAGACCACCTTGCAACCCATCCAAGACCACCGTGGTGTTGCTGAACGGGTTGTAGATGACGTACCAGCCCAGGCCCATCACGGCCATCACGCCTGCCGCCGTCACCTGCCCGGCGAACTTGGTGAGCGCATCAAGTCCCCAGCGATCGTCGACGATCCCGACCAGCACGATCAGCGTGCTCGCCACGAGCACCGCGACCGGGATGTTCGGCTTGTAATCGAAACCGCTCCGCAGCGCGGGTAGCTGGTGTGCGAACAGTACGGCCGCGACGACCCCGATGTACATCCCGACGCCGCCCATGCGAGGAATCGGTTTGACATGCACGTCCCGATCGCGCGGCACGGCGACCGCGCCGAACCCGATCGCAAGTACCCGAACTCCGCCGGTGGCCAGGAACGTCACGACCGAGGAGATGAGAAGAACGACCAGCAGCTCACGAAGCGGAACGACAGCGCTCGAACCGATCATCCGAGATTCGGCCCGATCATCCGAGCCGCTGCTGGGCCGCGGCGCCGGTCAGTGCCTCCGGCGGCATCCCGAGCACCTCGGCGATCTCGGCGATAGGGACCGCACCCTCGCGCAGGATCCGCGGCTGGTCGGCGGTCAGATCGACGATGGTGGACGCGACGGCGTGCGCGGCGGGGCCGCCGTCGAGGTAGACGCCGACCAGCTCGCCGAGCTGGTCGCGGGCTTCCGCCGCGGTGCGCGCCGGTGCCTGTCCGGACACATTGGCGCTGGACACCGCGAGCGGGCCGACCTCGCGCAGCAGCTCCAGCGCAACCGGGTGCAGCGGCATCCGCAACATCACTGTCCCCCGCGTGTCGCCGAGATCCCAGGCCAGCGAAGGAGCTTGCTGCACAACGAGACTCAGACCGCCGGGCCAGAACGCCCGGATCAACTCACGCGCCTGCGGGCGCACCGAGAACACCAGGCCGTCGATAGTGTGCCAGGAACCGACCAGAACCGGTACCGGCATGTCCCTGCCGCGGCGCTTGGCCGCGAGCAGCGAGCTCACCGCGGTGGAATCGAACGCATCGGCGGCCAGGCCATACAGGGTGTCGGTGGGCAGCACCACTAATCGCCCGGACTTCAGGGCGCTGGTGGCTGCGGATAGTCCGGCGGCACGCGAGTCGGGATCCGCGCAGTCGTAGACGGTACTCACAGCACCCATCCTGGCACCTGTGCCGCCTCTCCGAGAATTCAGGCCGTACCAGTCGGGTAGCGCAGGATTTGCGTTCAGGTCCTGCGTCGAGTGCTGAGCAAGGTTTTGGGCGTGAGACGGCACCAAACGCAGGACCTGAACGCGAATCACGCGTCACCCGACTGGTACGGCCTGAATTCTCGGAGAGGCGGCACAGTGCGGGTGGCGGCTACGAAGCGGGGTCTGCCTGCCAGGTCCGGGTGTTCGATGACATCGGTGAATGCGCCGGTGGCGGTGAGGAGGGCTGCTACCCCGGAGCCGTTGGTGTCGTCGTGTTCGATGGCGGTGGTGCCGCCCGGGCGAAGGACCCGGGTGATGTTCGGGAGCATCGCGCGGATGATGTCCAACCCGTCCGGACCGCCGAACAGGGCGATGTGCGGGTCGTGCTCGGCCACCTCTGGATCGAGGCGGGCACCCTCGGGTATGTAGGGCGGGTTGGACACCACGACGTCCACCCGGCCGTCGAAATCGGCGAGCAGCGCGGGATCGGTGACGTCGTCGGCGTAGAGGGTGATCGGGGTGTCGCCGGCCGCGATGCGGTCGTCGGCGTTGCGCCGCGCCCACAGCAGCGCGGCGGGATCGAGCTCGATCGCGTGCACATCGGCGTCAGGACGCGCGTGCGCGATAGCCAGCGCAAGCGCTCCGGACCCGGCGCACAGGTCGACGACGATCGGGGTGTGGTCGTGCGGCAGCGCCTCCAGCTGGGCCAGCGCCCATGCGAACAGCAGCTCCGTCTCGGGGCGGGGCACGAAGACGCCAGGCCCGACCGCGAGATCGATCGCGCCCATCGCGGCCGTCCCGGTCAAGTGCTGCAACGGAATACGCTGCGCGCGGCGGGCGACCAGCTCACGGTACTCGGCCAACTTGTCCGGCGACACGAGCGGAGTCAGCGCCAGCCTGGTGCGCGCGACGCCGAGAACGTGCGCCGCCAGTTGCTCGGCGTCGGCCTGCGGGCTGTGCACACCCGCCGTCCGCAACGTCTCGACGGCGTCGTTGATGGCGGGGCGCAGCGCGACTCGAGTCGTAGACATGGCACCGACTCTGCCCGAAACGGGTTTACTCCGCGGCCATACGCGCTTCGCGATCCGCTTTCCCCAAAGCATCCAATAGCGCGTCCATGTCACCATCGAGCACGGAGTCCAGGTTGTGCGCCTTGAAACCGATCCGATGATCGGTGATCCGGTTCTCCGGGAAGTTGTAGGTGCGAATCCGCTCGGAGCGGTCCACGGTGCGGATTTGGCTGGCCCGGCCCGCGGCCGCCTCCTGGTCGGCCTGCTCTTCGGCCAGCGCTTGCAGTCTGGCCGCGAGCACCTGCATGGCGCGGGCCTTGTTCTGCAGCTGCGAGCGCTCGTTCTGGCAGGTCACCACGATGCCCGAGGGCAGATGGGTGATGCGCACCGCGGAGTCGGTGGTGTTGACGCCTTGACCACCCTTGCCGGAGGAGCGGTAGACATCGATGCGCAGATCGGACTCGTCGATCTGCACCGCCTCGACCTCGTCGGGCTCCGGGTAGATCAGCACACCCGCCGCCGACGTGTGGATGCGCCCCTGCGACTCGGTCACCGGGACGCGCTGCACACGGTGCACGCCGCCCTCGAACTTGAATCGCGACCACACGCCGTCGCGCGCGGCATCACGACTCTTGATCGACAGCGTCGCCTCTTTGTACCCGCCCAGATCGGACAGGGTGACGTCGAGAATCTCGACCTTCCAGCCGTGCCGTTCGGCATAGCGCACGTACATACGCGCCAGATCGGAGGCGAACAGCGCGGACTCCTCGCCGCCCTCACCGGACTTCACCTCCAGCACGACATCGTCCCCGTCGTGCGGGTCGCGCGGGGCGAGCAGGTCGGCGAGCGTCAGCTCCAACTCCTGGACCTCTCGCGCCAAATCGGGAACCTCGGCGGCGAAGGCCGTATCGTCTGCGGCGAGCTCGCGCGCGGCGGACAGATCGTCACGTGCCGCCGCCAGCTTGTTATAGGTGGCCATGATCGGGGCCAACTCGGCGAACCGCTTGCCGACCCGACGCGCGGCGCCCGCATCGTTGTGCAGCGACGGATCGGCCAGCTGCGTCTCCAAGCCCGCATACTCGGCCAGAATGTCGTCGATGGCGGACGGTTGCGTCACGGTGCTTCCTTCTCCTGATACCTGTCCATACAAAACACCGACGCCCGGCCTGCACAGCAGGACCGGGCGTCGGCGAGGAAGCTACTTGGCGTCGGCTTTCTTGCCGGCACGCTTGCCGTAGCGCGCTTCGAAGCGAGCCACGCGCCCACCGGTATCGAGGATCTTCTGTTTGCCGGTGTAGAACGGGTGGCACTGCGAGCAGACCTCGACGGTGATGTGCCCCGACTCCTTGGTGCTGCGAGTCTGGAAGGTGTTGCCGCAACCACAGACGACCGTGGTCTCGACATACGCCGGGTGAATTCCTGCCTTCATGGATGTCCTCTCGGGTTTGGTCGCCGGGTCGCTCGAGCGCGGATTCGCCAGAACGTGAACCGGAACCGACTAGGCGGGAGGTCTGCTCAACTGAGCAGACGCAACGACCGTTCAGTATGCCAGAACCGCCGTTACGCTCCCAAAACGCCCCGGGCACGTGGTTTGTTCCCGTCCCAAGGTAACTCCCCCATCGTCGTCGTCCTGAAAGCTCGGGCACGCGAATCGCGTGCCGTGTCAGGAACCCCTGAAGTCGGGTAGTTCGCTACTCGCGAATGCGAACAGCTCCGTTCATAGGGTTTGCATACCTGATGCACATCGGCGTGCCGTGACAGGACGGAGACCCTGTGAACATCCGAATCGCGTCCACGATTTTCGCTCTGCTGATTCTCGCTGTCGCGGTGGGCTGGTACGCACTCCCGGCGCCCTCAGACTCCGCGACACTTGCGAACGCTGTGCATACCGAAACGTCCGACACCACCACGGCGGACTCCTCGATCGCTGCCTGCGCGGTTATTTTCGGCTTCCTGATCAGCGGCGCGGCTGCGATCGGAATCATGTTCTTCGGCCCATGCATGCCGAAAGGGTCCCGCACAAGCGGGACCCTTTCGGCCATTGCCACAGCGACAACTGATTTCACGAGCACATGGGTAACTCGTCGGGCACGCCCAGAGCGGAACCGGCCACACACCGCAGGCCCTGTGCGCGACCTCCGCCGCACCGAACCTGTACGGCCTGAATACCCGGAAAGGCGGCTCAGCCTATTCGTCGAGCGCGCCCGGCGCGGTCTTGCTGACCGACATCAGGAACTCGAGGTTGTTCTTGGACTTCTTCAGACGGTCGATCAGCAGATCGATCGCCTGATGCGAGTCGAGGCCGGACAGTACGCGACGCAGCTTGTGCAGCACAGCCGCCTCGTCGGGGCTGAGCAGTAGCTCGTCCTTGCGGGTACCGGACGGGTTGACGTCCACCGCGGGGAACACCCGTCGCTCCGCGATCTTGCGGTCCAGCTTGAGCTCGGCGTTGCCGGTGCCCTTGAACTCCTCGAAGATCACGGTGTCACCGGTCGAACCGGTCTCCACCATTGCGGTGGCCATGATCGTCAGCGAGCCGCCGTTCTCGATGTTGCGCGCCGCGCCGAGGAACCGCTTGGGCGGGTACAGCGCGGTGGAATCGACACCACCGGAAAGGATTCGACCCGACGCGGGCGAGGAGTTGTTGTATGCGCGACCCAGTCGGGTGATCGAGTCGAGCAGCACTACGACGTCCCTGCCCATCTCCACCAGGCGCTTGGCGCGCTCGATGGCGAGCTCGGCAACCGAGGTGTGGTCCGACGGCGGGCGGTCGAAGGTCGAGGCGATGACCTCGCCCTTCACCGAACGCTGCATGTCGGTGACCTCTTCCGGACGCTCGTCGACCAGCACGACCATCAGGTAGCACTCGGGATTGTTCGTCGCGATCGCGTTCGCGATGTCCTGCATGATCGTCGTCTTACCCGCCTTCGGTGGCGAGACGATCAGCGCGCGCTGGCCCTTGCCGATCGGCATGATCAGGTCGATCACCCGGGTGGTCAGCTTGTTCTGCTGGGTCTCCAAGCGCAGCCGCTCATTGGGGTACAGCGGGGTCAGCTTGCTGAAGTCGGGACGACGCCTGGCCGCCTCGACGTCGCCGCCGTTGACCGTGTCCAGCCGCACCAGCGGATCGAACTTCTGCCGCTGATTGCTCTGCTCGCCGTCGCGCGGGGCCCGCACCGCGCCGGTGATCGCGTCACCACGGCGCAGGCCGTTCTTGCGGACCAGGTTCATCGACACGTAGACGTCGTTCGGCCCGGCCAGGTAACCCGAGGTGCGGACGAAGGCGTAATTGTCCAGCACATCGAGGATGCCTGCGACCGGCTGCAGCACGTCGTCTTCACGGATCTCCAGCTCGCGGGCCTCGCCGCCACCGCCACCGCCATCACGATCACGTCCCCGACGACGTTCACGGAAGCGGCGCCCGCGCCGACCACGACCGCCTTCCTCCTCGTCGCCGCCACGGCTGTCTCCGCCACGGCTACCGTCCCCGCGGCTACCGTTCTGATTCTGGCCGCGCTCGCCCTGGCCGCGCTCGCCCTGGCTACGCTCCCGACGACGCTCGCCGCCCTGTTCGGCCTCCTGTTTCGGCTCGTCACCACGCGTCTCGGCGTTCGTGGTCTCGCCGCCGGATCGCGCCTGGTCACGGCCGCGCCGCTGCCGACCGCGACCACGCTGGCCGCCCTCGCGACCAGAATCCTCGGTGGGCTCGGTGGCGGTCGATGACGCCTGATCGGCCGCGTTCGTGGAAGCGGGCGCGGACTCGGCGGGGGCCGCCTTCGCCGGGGCGGGAGCCTCGGTATCCGTGGCCGAAGCCGCGGGCGTCACCTCGAGGGTCGCCTGCACGGCCTTGGCCGGCGCCGACTTGGTAGCCGCCGACGCGGCGGGGGCATCGGCCTCGGTGGCAACCGCGGACTTGGCCTCGCCCTTGGCGGGCTTTTCCACCTTCGCCGGTTTTCCGGCCTGATTTTCCTTGATGGCGGCGATCAAATCGCCCTTGCGCATTCCGGAGGTGCCTCGGATACCGAGCTCCCCCGCGAGCGCGCGCAACTGCGGCAACAACATTCCAGTCAGCCCCGATCGTGCGACGTCGGTTTTTTCGCTCATCTTCGAAATCTGTCCGGATTCACTTTCGCGGTCGCCCATCGGGTTGGAATCCACCCCGGGTGTCGCGAGCAGGTCCGTATCTGTCACGGAAATCCTTTCCTTCCCTCGATTGCCGTGTGCTGTTTCGAGGGTTCGTCCCGCAGCCCGGGCATTCTGCCGGACTCGGATGCGTCCGTCCGGGCGCTATGTGCCGTATCACCTGCCCCGCCGGACCGGCGGCTTCTCCACCGATGGTGAAAGGTGGGGAGAGATCATTCCAGTTGCGCAGCTACGCAGCACCCCCATGGCCTGGAGGCTCGAGCCTGGAGCCTGCTGGAGCGATTGCCCTGATGAAGCACCGGCGTCTGATGCGCACGATGTACGGACTCGCTCAGGATAGCTGCCTATTGTGAATCTCGGCAAGGCGGACGCGCCATCAGTCGACCAGGACGCCCTCGGCAAGTCCCGGCTCCACCACGCGCAGGCCGTCCGCGGCCGCGAGTTCACGGAGCTCCGCCGGGAATTCGCTGGTCCCCAGGGCCAGGACAGTCGGTCCCGCGCCGGAAACGGTGGCTGCGATCCCCGCAGCGCGCAGGCGGGCGATCCAGGTGGTGGTCAGCGGTAGCGCGGGGGCACGCTGGGTCTGGTGCAGGCGGTCCGCGGTAGCGGGCATCAACAGGTCGGGCCGCTGGGTCAGCGCCACCACCGCGAGCGCGGCCCGGCTGACGTTGAACGCGGCGTCGCCGTGCGGCACGACTTCGGGCAGCAGGCCGCGGGTGTGCGCGGTGGACGAGCGCTCCTCGGGGATCAGGACGACCGGATGCAGCGCGGGATGCGGTTCGAGACGCACGGCGCGGTAGACCCGGCCGTGGAACTCGGCCATTGCAGCGCTGTCGCGTCCCAGGTCCGCGACGCGATCGGTCTCGGTCCATGACACGACGATCCCACCGAGCACGCTGGCCGCCGCGTTGTCCGGGTGGCCCTCGAATTCCGAGGCGAGCTGCACCAATTGATCGGCCGAGGTGGCCGACTCCGGGTCCAGTTTCGCCGCGAGGGCGCACCCGGCGGCCAAGCCGCCGACCACGGCGGACGCCGACGAACCGAGACCACGCGAATGTGGAATCACGTTGCGGCACACCACATCGAGGCCATCAGCCCACACACCCGCCGCTTCCAGTCCGCGCTCGATCGCGCGGACCACGAGATGCGAAGGGCCCCATGGCACGTCGTCGGCGCCCTCACCTTCGACCCGGATAGTGAGCCCGGAATCGGTGGTGTGCACCTCGATCTCGTCGTAGATCCCCAATGCCATACCGAGCGAATCGAACCCGGGACCGAGATTCGCGGTGGACGCGGGTACCCGTGCGGTCACCGTGAGTCCGACGGGCAGCGTAGTGCTCATCAGCTGACTGTCGCGCGAATTCAACTCAGGCCAGCTCGAGTTCGGCGGCGACCGCGACCGGGTCGACCGGAATCGCCTGCACCTGCGGCATTCCCGACAGCGCGGTGTCGGGATCCTTGAGGCCGTTGCCGGTCACAGTACAGACCACGGTGAGACCGGAATCCAGCCAGCCCTCCTTACGCGCGGCGAGCACGCCGGCCACGCTGGCGGCCGACGCGGGCTCGACGAACACGCCCTCGGTGGCCGCGACCAGGCGGTACGCCTCCAGGATCGCCTCGTCGGTGGCGGCACGGAATGCGCCGCCGGACTGCTCCTTGGCCGCCACCGCGCCGTTCCAGGACGCGGGCGCGCCGATCCGGATGGCGGTCGCGATGGTCTCCGGGTCCTTCACCGGGGCACCGTTGACCAGCGGCGCGGCGCCGGCGGCCTGTACACCGAGCATGCGAGGCAGCTGGGTGGTGACACCGTCGGCGTAGTACTCGCGGTAGCCGCGCCAGTACGCGGTGATGTTGCCCGCGTTTCCGACCGGGAGCGCGTGCACGTCGGGCGCCTTACCGAGCACGTCGCAGATCTCGAAGGACGCGGTCTTCTGGCCCTCGATACGTGCCGGATTCACCGAGTTCACCAGGCCGATGCTGGGGAAGTCCGCGGTGACCTTGCGGGCGAGCTCGAGGCAGTCGTCGAAGTTGCCCTGCACCTGGATGATCTTCGCGCCGAGCATGACGGCCTGGGCCAGCTTGCCCATCGCGATCTTTCCCTGCGGGATCAGCACCGCACAGCTCATGCCCGCACGCGTGGCGTACGCCGCGGCGGATGCCGAGGTGTTGCCGGTGGACGCGCACAGCACCGCCTGCTGGCCGCGGTACTTGGCATCGGTCATCGCCATGGTCATGCCGCGGTCCTTGAACGAACCGGTCGGGTTCAGGCCCTCGACCTTCAAGTAGACCTCGCACCCGGTCAGCTCGGACAGGTGCGGCGCGGGCACCAGCGGCGTACCACCCTCGTACAGGGTGACCGGCTCCCAGTCGGCTGCGCCCGCGAGCCGGTCGCGGTAGGCCGCGATCAGGCCCGGCCAGCGGGAGTGCACTCCGTTCTGCGGCGCGACGCCAGTCATAGGTCCGCCCGTCTCCCGGCCACCGCCCCTCATGGCGTCGCTGCGCGACACAATACTCATTCTTCGGTGCCTTCCAATCTCAGAACGCTGGTCACGGATGTGACGGATGCCATTTTCGCCAAGGCGGCCACGGTGTCCGCGAGCGCCGATTCCACCGCGTGGTGCGTTACCACGACCAGGCGTGCTCCCGAGCCGTGCCCTTGTTGACGGACGGTCGAGATGCTCACCCCGTGGTTGGCGAATTCGCCGGCCACCTTGGCCAGAACTCCAGGACGGTCCTCGACCTGCAGGTTCACGTGGTAGCGGGTGGGCGTATCACCGATCGGCGCGATCGGTAGCTCAGCATAAACCGATTCGCCCGGTGCGCGACCGCCGTAGAACTTGTTGCGCGCCGCCATCACCAGATCGCCCAGCACCGCGGAGGCGGTCGGCGCGCCACCTGCTCCCTGGCCATAGAACATCAGCCGTCCGGCGTTCTCCGCCTCGACGACGACCGCGTTGAAGGCGCCGGTCACCGCGGCGAGCGGATGCTTGCGCGGGATGAGGGCTGGGTAGACCCGCACCGAGACGCGTTCCTTGCCCCCCTCGTCGGGACTCGGCTCGCCAGGGCCCGCGTCGACGCGTTCGCAGATGGCCAGCAGCTTCACGGTGCAGTCCAGCGCGGATGCGGTCTCCAGATCCTCCGCGGAGATCCGCGAGATGCCTTCGCGGTACACGTCTGCGGCGGTAACCCGGGTGTGGAAGGCCAGCGACGCGAGGATCGCGGCCTTGGCCGCGGCGTCGTAGCCCTCCACGTCGGCGGTCGGGTCGGCCTCCGCGTAACCGAGCCGGGTGGCCTCGGCCAGCGTGGCTGAGTAGTCGGCGCCGGTCTCGTCCATCGCGGAGAGGATGAAGTTGGTGGTGCCGTTGACTATGCCGACGACCCGGTTCACCCGGTCACCTGCCAAAGACTGGATCAGCGGACGCACCACCGGGATGGCACCGGCGACGGCGGCCTCGAAATACAGGTCGGCTCGGCTGCGCTCGGCGGCCGCGGCGAGTTCGCCGGTGTAGTCGGCCAGCAACGCCTTATTGGCGGTCACCACGGATTTGCCCGCGTTCAACGCGGCCAGGATCAGCCTGCGCGGCGGATCGATGCCACCGATCACCTCGACGACCAGGTCTATGTCGTCGCGGGCGACGAGAGCGTCGGCGTCGGTGGTCAGCAGCTCCGCGGGGATGCCGCGGTCGGTGTCGAGGTTGCGTACGGCGACGCCGCGCAGCACCACCGGGACGCCGACCCGGGAACGCAGGTCCTCGGCGTGGTCGCGCAGGATGCGCACGACCTCGGTGCCGACGTTGCCCATGCCGAGCACCGCGACGCCGATCGGACGATCGATCCCCCAGACACCGTTCTTCGCGTTCTCCGTCACGATTCCACCTCCAAGCTCAGCAGGTCCGCCACCGTCTCCCGGCGCAGAATGAGTCGTGGCTGTCCGTCACGCACCGCGACCACCGCAGGGCGGGTCAGCTGGTTGTACCGGCTGGACATCGAATAGCAGTAGGCGCCGGTCGCGGCAACGGCCACCAGGTCGCCAGGGCCGACGTCGGCGGGCAACCAAGTGTCGCGGATGACAATATCGCCGCTCTCGCAGTGCTTTCCGACGACACGCGCGACCACCGGCCCGGCCTCCGAAGACCGCGAGACCAGACGACAGTCGTAGTCGGCCTGGTACAGCGCGGGGCGGATGTTGTCGCTCATGCCACCGTCGACGCTCACGTAGCGCCTGCGCAGACCTCCGTCCAGTGAGACGTCCTTGGTGGTGCCCACCTCGTACAGCGTGACCGTTCCCGGGCCCGCTATGGCGCGGCCGGGCTCCACGGCGATGGTCGGCTCGGGCAGACCTGCGCGGGCCGCCTCCGCCGCGACCAGCTTGCGCAGGTTCGCGGCGAACTCGTCCAACGGCGGCGGATCGTCCGACGGCAGATACGAAATGCCAAGTCCGCCACCGAGATCCAGCGTGGCGATCTGTGCGGTGCGTTCGACGCCGAACTTGTCGATGGCCTCCCGCAGCAGGCCGAGCATGCGACGCGCGGCAATCTCGAAGCCGTCGATCTCGAAGATCTGCGAGCCGATATGGCTGTGCAGGCCCACCAGACGCAGGTTGTCGGCGTCGAAGACACGCGCGAGCGCTTCCATCGCGTCACCGCCCGCGATCGAGAAACCGAACTTCTGGTCCTCGTGCGCGGTCGAAATGTATTCGTGGGTATGCGCTTCCACGCCGACCGTGACCCGGACCAGCACGTCCTGCACCACCCCGGCACGACCCGCGATGGCTTCCAGGCGCTCGATCTCGATCAGCGAGTCGACCACGACATGGCCGACACCGGCGGATACCGCGGCATCCAGCTCAGCCACGGATTTGTTGTTGCCATGCAACGCGATTCGCTCGGCGGGAAAACCCGCGTGCAGCGCCACGGCGAGTTCGCCGCCGGAGCACACGTCCAGCGACAGACCCTCGTCGCGGATCCAGCGGGCGATCTCACCGCACAGGAACGCTTTGGACGCGTAGTGGACTCGCGCGTTCGGACCGAAGGCGCGGACCATGTCGCGGCAGCGGGAACGGAAGTCGTCCTCGTCGACCACGAACAGCGGCGTGCCGAACCGAGCCGCCAGATCGTGCACCGGCACGCCGGCCAGCCGGACCACACCGTCGTCGTCGCGCGCGGCGTTGCGCGGCCACACGTTCGCGGGCAGGTCGATCATCTGCTTCGGATCGCTTGGACGCTCCGGCAGATTCGGGGCATGTGGGATCTCGGCGTGCCGGGGACCAGCGGGATGCGCGGTCATACCTTCGCCTCGCTGACGCTCGACTCCGGCACGACCGCCAACGCGGCTGCGCCCACAATTCGCTCGCTCACTGGTGTTTCCTTCCGCACGCTGCTCGACTGGGACACCTTCGGCCCGTTCACATGCGCTCCGGCGCGCCGACGCCGAGCAGGCCGAGACCGTTGGCCAGGACCTGACGCGTGGCGTTGACCAGGACCAGCCGGGCGGCGTTCGTCGTCGAGACGGGCTCGTCACCCAGCGGAAGGACACGCAGGTTCTTGTTGGTCTGGAAACGGTGATAGGCGCCGGCCAACTCCTCCAGGTAGCGGGACACCCGGTGCGGCTCGCGCAGGCTCGCCGCGCTGACCACGACGCGCGGGTACTCACCAAGGGTGCGGATCAGCTCGCCCTCCTCCTCGGCGGTCAGCAGCGCGAGATCCGGTGTGACCGAGTGGTATTCGAACTCGGCGGCGTTACGTGCGATGGACGCGGTCCGCGCGTGCGCGTACTGCACGTAGTAGACCGGGTTCTCGTTGCTCTGGCTGGTCCACAGGTTCAGGTCGATGTCGATGCTCGAGTTCACCGACGAGCGCACCAGCGAGTACCGCGCCGCGTCCACGCCGATCGCCTCGACCAAGTCGTCGAGCGTCACCACCGTGCCCGCCCGCTTGCTCATCTTCACCGCGACGCCGTCTTTGAGCAGATTCACCATCTGCCCGATGAGCACCTCGACAGTGTCCGGGTCGTCGCCGAACGCGGCGGCAGCGGCCTTCAGCCTGCCGATGTAGCCGTGGTGATCGGCGCCGAGCATGTAGATGCACAGATCGAAGCCGCGTGCACGCTTGTTCTGGAAGTAGGCGATGTCGCCCGCGATATAGGCGGCCTTGCCGTCACTTTTGATGACCACCCGGTCCTGGTCGTCACCGTATTCGGAGCTGGCGATCCACCAGGCTCCGTCCTTCTCGTAGAGGTCGCCGGAGTTCTTCAAGTTCTCCACGGCCTGCTCGACCGCGCCGGACTCGAACAGCGAGCTCTCGTTGAAGTAGACGTCGAAGTCGGTGCCGAACTCGTGCAGCGACTCCTTGATGTGGGCGAACATCAGCTCGACGCCCTCGGCACGGAACAGCTCGAGCCACTCGGCCTCCGGCTTGTTCAGCACGTCAGGGTATGTGGCCACGATCTTCTCGGCGATCTCGCCGATGTAGGCGCCCGCATAACCGTTGTCCGGGGTCGGCGCGCCGGTCGCCGCGGCGACCAGCGAGGCCGCGAACCGGTCGATCTGCGCGCCGTGGTCGTTGAAGTAGTACTCGCGGACCACGTCGGCGCCCTGCGCGGCCAGGATCCGGCCCAGCGCGTCGCCCACCGAGGCCCAGCGGGTGCCACCGAGATGCACCGGGCCGGTCGGGTTGGCCGACACGAACTCGAGATTGATTCGGGTGCCCTTCAGCGTCTCCCCGGTGCCGTACGCGGCGCCCGCGGCGAGCACCTGCTCGAGGATCGCGCCCTGTGCGGACGCGGCGAGGCGGATGTTCAGGAAGCCCGGCCCGGCGACCTCGGCGGTCGCAACACCGTCCGCGTCGGCCAGCGCGTCGGCCAGCCAGGCCGCCAGCTCACGCGAGTTCGTTCCGGCCCGCTTGGCCACCTGCAGCGCCACATTCGTGGCATAGTCGCCGTGTTCCGGGTTACGGGGACGCTCCACCTTGACCTCGTCGGGCAGGACCGCAGGGTCCAGGCCACGTTCGACAAGCACCTTCGCCGCAGTCGCGCGAAGGAGATCTGCAAGGTCAGCTGGAGTCACGAGTCTCTATCCTATGGTCTGAGCGGGTGTACACCTCGGGTGGGCACTGCGCAGCCAGTGGATCCATCACGTCGAAAGAGCACAACGAGCGATGCCGAGCAGTCCCAGCGCCAAATCGGCCAAGGCCGCCAAGGCCGCGGCGAAGTTGTCGGCTCCCCGCAAAGGCGGCGGACGTGGGCAACTTCCGAAGAAGAATCGCCAGATCCCCTGGCCGGCCATCGGTGCGGCCGTAGTCATCATCGCATTGATCGGTGCGCTGGCTTACAACCTGGTCCCCAAGTACCAGGAGAAGGCCGACCTGGACAAGTTCACGCCGAGCGCACAGAAGAAAGACCCCTCGGACGACATCTCGGGCGTGGTGAAGAAGGAGTACCCGGCCGGTCTGCACATCGGCCCGACCCAGCGTGTGGCCTACGACCAGTCGCCACCGTTCGGCGGTCCACACGACCAGTCCTGGGCAACGTGCACCGGCGTGGTCTACAGCAAGCCGATCCGGGTGGAGAACGCGGTGCATTCGCTCGAGCACGGCGCCATCTGGATCACGTACAACCCGGACAAGGTGAACGCCGAGGGGATCGAAACGCTGAAGGCGAAGGTCCAGGGCAAGCCGTACACGTTGATGTCGCCCTACCCCGGGCAGGACTCCCCGGTGTCACTGCAGGCATGGGGTCACCAGTTGAAGTTGGACAGCCCCGACGACAAGCGCGTCGGCCAGTTCATCACCGCGCTGCGGCTGAACTCCTACACCTACCCGGAGGTCGGGGCGGACTGCTCGACGATCGTCTTCGATACCGACAACCCGCCGCCATTCGACCCGACGCCGCCCGGACCCGACGCGGTGCCGATGGACGGCAAGGGCCTGCAGCCCGACCCGTCCGAGCTCGGCGGCGGTATGCCCGGTGGCCTGCCGGGTGTGCCCGGCGTCCCCGGTCTCCCCGGGCTGCCTGGCGCTCCGGCGCCGACGCAGTCCGCACCGGGGGCGGGACAGTAGTGGCCTCCGACCTCGATATCCCCGATGCCGCGGCGAAGCCCGCATCCGGTCCCGGCGGACAGGTCCGCCACCAGCGCACCGCGCTGGTGATCCTCGGCACGATCGGTGCCATCCTGATCGGCTTCGCGGTCGGCGTGCTGGCACGGATCCCACTGGACACCTCGTCCGAGCCGGACCCCGGCATCGTCGACGTCGGTTTCAGCCAGGACATGTCGGCGCATCACGCTCAGGCCGTGGAAATGGCGGGCGTTGTGCTGGTGCGTTCCACCGGCACCGACGTGCGCCGCCTCGCCTACGACATCCTCACCACCCAGCAGAGCCAGATCGGCCGCATGCAGGGCTGGCTGCAGCTGTGGGGCAAGTCGGCGCAGAGCGTGGACGGATACATGGGCTGGATGACCGAACCGTCGAGCAGTCACGACCATTCCGGTGCGAGCTCGCCCGGCCACAGCATGCCCGGCCCGATGGCCACCATGCCCGGCATGGCAACGTCCGCCGAACTCGCCGCACTGCGCCAAGCCACCGGGCCCGAGCTCGACACGATGTTCCTGCATCTGATGCTGCGCCACCACCAGGGTGGGCTCCCGATGATCGACTATGCCGCCCAGCACGCCGAGACAACCGCGGTACGCACGCTCGCCGAGACCATGTCGGAGACTCAGCGCGGCGAATCCGACCTGCTGACGACGATGCTCAGCGCGCGGGGCGCCGCTCCCCTCCCAGCGGGCTGAGCCCGAAGTCCCCGGCCCAGCGCACTTTTTGGCGGACGGCGACCGATACGATAGGCTGACCCAGCCCGATCGGAACCGCCATCCCGGCCCCGACCGAGTCCTATCCCGCCCTCGTAGCTCAGGGGATAGAGCGTCTGCCTCCGGAGCAGAAGGCCGCAGGTTCGAATCCTGCCGAGGGCACCAAAGGCCACCTACCGAAATCACTGGTAGGCGGCCTTTTTCGTGCCCGATCCGGGTGCTGCGCAGTTACCGTGAGTACCCGCGATTTGCCGCCTTCATCCTGTGTGTGTCACACGTATGTCGCACGTCGGACACACGGGACGTTAGGGTGAGGTATGGCCTCTCCCTCACCACTGCCCGAACCAGTGATGGGTGTCCCCGCGGCTGAACCGGCGGCGATCCGCGCGGCACTGACCCGCACAATGCTCGCTGAGTTCGACCGCGAGTGGGAGATCGTGCTGGATCAAGCCAAGAACAGCAAAGAACTTTCCGGCGTCCTCGAACTGCTCACCAAATGGCGGCACATCGCCGCCACCGAGGCGCGCGAGCCGGGAGCCTACTTTCGGTTGCAAGCCAAAGCCGAGCAGATCCAGCGTGCCGGCGCGAACCTGGGCGCGGGTTCTATCGAGGACATGCGGGCATTGATCGCGCGGCGGCAGGCCAGCTGAGGTTGTACCGAATCATCCCAGACCCGGAAACGTTCGAGCAGGTCGCGGCCCTTCCGGCTGAAGCGCTGGCGGACTATGCGGAAGTGTTGACTGTGCTCGAGGTCCAGCCGTGGGCGGGGCAGCCGCAGCACACAGCCAATCCCGACGGTGCCGTCCGCTACTGATTGTTCGGCACCGACTCTGCCGGGCAGGTCGTCTACCTCGTGCTCGAGCAGCAACGCGAGGTTCATTTGCTGCTGGTGCAATGGCTGGGCTGACCGGCATCGACACTTTTCGCTGAGCTGGCCTGCCCGTCGCGCAGCAGGAATGCCGCGTCTTCGGATTGCGAATTGACGGTTTGTCTCGCAGCTGTCCCGAAGACGTTTAGAGGTCACGCAGTCGACCACGAATCTGCTCGCCCCCGGCCCGGACAACTGCTTGCGGTCCCGGCTGTCCGCCTCCACCGACCGGACGTAAGTCTCACCCAGACCGCGCCGAAACGGTTGTCGCAGAAGTCTGTCCATCCGATTTAGTAATCCCCGGCCATGGAGTAGCTCAGAAGGTAGAGCACCCATACGACTGGATTGGTCGCGGGTTCGATCCCCGCCTCCATGGCCGATGGCTCCACTTCGTGTGGTCCGAACCCTGCTGAGGCACATCGCGCGAAGGCCCCCGACCAGCGGTCGGGGGCCTTCTTGGGTGGAGTGGACGGATTGCGGGTTACGGCAGGGGCTCGGTCGACTTGGGGGTGCCGGCGAGGACCCCGGCGCGCGAAAGGTAGGCGAAGGCGGAGGCGGTCAGGTCCGGGTGGAGGAAGTAGAGGTGGGCGTTGGTGACGGTTCCGGTCTCGGTGGCGTCACACAGGGCGTTGAGGGCGCTGGGGTCGACAGTGAGAGCAGTCAGCTTGCCTGCCTCGTAGTCCATCTCTACCCACTTCGCGTGAATCGCCGCGCTCATGATGCCCCCGGCGAAGCCTTCGCGGTCGGCCGCGGCGCTCAGACTCATCTCGAGGCCGTCGTCGAGATCCGTTGAAGTGTGCTGCCAGCGACCGTCTTCCCACCAGCGCACGAAGGTGATCGGACGGTCGCCGGGACGGTTCGCCGTCAAGTCCACCGCGTGCACCCAGGTGGGCGCTGCGGCCAGCGGATCGTAGGCCGTACCCGCGACCTCGTTGTCCTCGTCCGTACCGAACAACAGCGCGCGGTCACCGGAGTACCTGATCAGCGTGTACCAATTACCCGCGCCGTCGTCGTTGATCAGCCGAGCACCCTCCACTCTGGCCGATTGCCCGATCTCCTCTCCGCTCGCGACCCGATAGTCGTCGTCGGCATGGGTCGCGGAAGTGATCACGTCGAAGACGGTCACCCGCGCCCACAGCACCTCGGGATGCGGCAACTGAAATCCCATGCCCGGCAACGTATCACCGGCCCCCCACCGCGACAACCGGACCGGCAACAGGCGGGACGGCGCTCCCGGTAGCGGCCGCACCTCAGAGCAAACCGAATTGGCCGGGCCCACTCAGGGGACTCCGAAAAGACGGCAGGTCAGGCAAATTAACAGCTACAGTTCATGGCAACGTTTCCATGCACCGACTTCCGCGAGTCACGTCGATCGACGCTCGGATTCCCGGGCGCGTCGCGGGCGCAGGGCGTAGGCGGGGACCAATTGGTCCCGCAGGTGGAGATCTGGGCGACCATCGGCGAACTGGACGCTGTAGGTCACCCGGCCCATCCAGTCGCCGTCGACGGTGGGCAGCCAATGCGTCAGCGTGCCGGGGCGCTCGCCACGCATGATGACCCCCGCGCCGTTCACATGTCGCGGGATTCCCGGATCGCGGATCAGGATCGCGTCCAGCCGTACCCACACCGGCCGCGGCGGGTAGGTCAGCGTCCGGTAGTAGTGGCCGACTTTGTTCGGGTAGACCAGCTCCGGTTGCGTGCCATCGGTCCGCGGCGGCCCCTCGCTTGTCGAACTCATGTTCGAATGGTAGCTCGCATCCATGGCAAGCAACAGGCAACCGGGTCCGCGAGCGCTCGGACACAAACTTTCCTCGAGAGGGCGACCACGGTCGATGGTCAACGCAGGGATCGTTCTAATATGATTATTCTAGAATGAGCATATTAGAAGGAGTGTGCGATGTCCGCGAAGTTCGAGGTTGTCAGAGGTTTCTACGAGGCCACACAGGCAGGCGACGGTCGGGCCATACTGTCGCTGTTGCATCCGGAGTTCCAGGCGCGGACCGCACCGGGCATGCCATGCGGGGCGGGCGGCACCTTCCATGGCCCGCATGAGGCGATGACCAGGATCTGGGGCGCGGTCGCCCAGGAATTCGACACCGCACCGTACGACGAGAGCTGGCAGGAGACCAGCGACGGCACGGTGGTGGTGACCGGCCACTATCGCGGATCGGCACGCGCCACCAAGCGCGCATACGACGCCGAGTTCGTCCACCTCTGGCAGGTCGTCGACGGCCGCATCACGCGACTGCACCAATACACCGATACCGCCCGGTGGCACGCTGCGCTCGAGATGTGAGCCGCGGTGCCGGGTTCAGCGGAACTCGAACCGCGGCTCGAGCACAACGTCGAGGTGGGCGATGGCGCGGCGTGCCTGCGTAGGGGTGGATTGTTCCCCGACCTGCGACGACACGCCGGTGTCGGTGTTTCGTTTCCGGTCACCCGGGCGCGCCGTTGCCGTAACGTGCCAATACCGGGGGTAGACCGGAGGCGAGACGATGACTTATCCGCCGGGCGGGCAGCCGCCGCAAGATCGACCGCACTACCCACAACAGCAGCCCACCAGCGACCCGCCGCCTATAGGTCAGGGCAGCCCGCTGCTCGGCCAGGGGCATGCGCCGCCGGGCCAGGGCTATCCGCCGCCGGGCTATCCGCCGCCCGTGGGCTTACCCGGCGGATACCCACCGCGGCCGAAGAAGAGCTGGGCCGGTCTGATCGCCGGATTGGTCGCGATCGTGGCGCTCGGCATCGCGGGCGCGGCGATCGTGGGTGCTTTGCTGACCTCACAGGGCAAAGGCCCGCTCAGCTCGGACCAGAAGAAGATCGAGTTGGCCATCCGCGACTTCTACGAAGTGCTCGGCGCGCAGGGCTTCCGCGCGGCGGCCGAGAAGGCGTGCGCGGCCGACCGCGCCGAGTTCGACGCGATGACCGAGGAGCAGAAGAAGGAGTTCGATGCGGCGACGGTCTCGGTCACCATCGAGAAGATCGAGGGCATCGCAGTCACCGGCCGCAGCGCGACCGCGAAGATCACCGGCAAGCTCACGGTCGTGATTCCCGGTGAGACGCCCGATTCCGATACCAGCACCACCGAGCACCTGAGGAAGGAAGACGGCCAGTGGAAGGTCTGCTCCGCGCCGGGATCGACCTGACCGAATACATCCACACATGAGTTGCTGCGGATCGTCTCGCCGGACCGCGCTCGGAGCCCTCGCCAACGACGTGCACTGCGGCGAGCAGATCAGCGGCCTGATCGTCGGCGAGCTGCGGCCGGCTCCGGCATTACCTCGGGCTTCCGCCCTACTCCTAGGTGATGTCGGCCGCGGCGCTGGGCGATCTGCGCCGCCCGACCGCGGTGCCCAGCGCCCGCTCCGCACGGACGACCTCACCGCGGAAGCGTCCGAGCGCGACACCCGCACGGTGCACGCGATCGACGCATGGGCTCGGTCGGCCGGATTACCTCGCGGTGCGCGCAATCACGTTGTGTTGCACGACTTCTCGGATCCAACCTGACGAGCCGGAGAATCCCCGGGTATCGCCGCGGGACCGAGACCGTTCGGGCACGTCGGACGCGGTATGTTACTTAGGTAAGCCTCAACATACGCACAGGGATATCGGCGCGTCGGAAGGATCAGGATGAAGCCGGTCAGATGGAAATCGCTCGCCGCGGGACTGGCGGTCGCGGTGGCGGCGCTCGGCTCGACGGCCTGCTCGAATTCCTCGGACGACGCGAACGAGATCACGGTCTACAACGCGCAGCACGAATCGCTCACCAAGGAGTGGGCGGACGCGTTCACCAAGCAGACCGGTATCAAGGTGACGTTGCGTCAAGGCGGTGACACCGCATTGGGCAACCAGCTCGTCGCCGAGGGCGCGGCGTCGCCTGCCGACGTCTTCCTGACCGAGAACTCCCCCGCCATGGCCCTGGTGGAGAACGCGGGACTCTTCGCCGACCTGGACAAGCAGACCCTGGACCAGGTACCCGCGCAATTCCGCCCCTCCACCGGCAAGTGGACCGGCATCGCGGCGCGCTCAACGGTTTTCGTCTACAACAAGAACAAGGTATCGGCCGACCAGCTGCCCACCTCGCTGCTCGACCTCGCCCAGCCGCAGTGGAAGGGCCGCTGGGGTGCGGGTGTGTCCGGCGCCGACTTCCAGGCCATCGTGGCGGGACTGCTCGCGCTGAAGGGCGAGGACGCCACCCGTGCGTGGCTGAAGGGCATGAAGGAGAACGCGACCGCCTTCCCGAACAACGTGGCCACTATGAAGGCGGTCAACTCCGGTAGCCCGGACGGCGGCGTCATCTACCACTACTACTGGTACCGCGACCAGGCCAACACCAAGGAGAGTAGCGCAGACACCGCGCTGCACTACTTCAAGAACCAGGACCCAGGCGCCTTCGTCAGCATCTCCGGCGGCGGCGTGCTGAAGTCGAGCAAGAAGCAGGAGGCGGCGCAGAAGTTCTTGGCGTTCGTCACAGGCAAGGCCGGGCAAGAGGTGCTGCGTGACGGCACCTCGATGGAATATCCGGTCGCGAGCGATGTCGCCGCCAACCCGGCGCTTCCGCCGCTGGCCGATCTGAAGGCGCCGGCGATCGACCCGTCCCAGCTCGACGCCAAGAAGGTCACGGCGCTGATGACCGAGACTGGTCTGCTGTAATCGTGGCGCTCCGGACCGTTGTCGCTGCGTCCCGGATCGGCAGGCCGGGGCCCCTGGTCACGATCGTCGCCCTGCTGCTGGTCGCGGCGACGTTCGTGCCGCTGGGCTATATCGTGTCGACGGTCTTCTCCACCGGCCTCGATCAGACTGCCGAGCTGGTGTTCCGCCCGAGAGTCGGTGAGCTGCTGCGCAATACGGTCGGCCTGGTGGTGTGCACCGTGCCGATCTGCGTGGTGCTCGGTGTCGGGCTGGCCTGGGTTGTCGAACGCACCGACGTTCCCGGGAAGTCCTGGTGGGGGCCGGTTTTCGCGGCGCCGCTCGCGGTGCCCGCGTTCGTCAACAGCTACGCCTGGGTCAGCGCCTTCCCCACCATGCACGGCCTCTGGGCCGGCGTGGTGATCGCCACCATGTCCTATTTTCCCCTGGTGTACCTGCCCGCGGCGGCCACGCTGCGCCGCCTGGATCCCGCGGTGGAGGAATCGGCGCGGTCGCTGGGCTCCGGTCCGGTCGCGGTGTTCGCGCGAATCGTGCTGCCGCAGTTGCGATTGGCCGTTCTCGGCGGCGGCCTGCTGATCGCGCTGCATCTGCTCGCCGAGTACGGCGCCTTCGTGATGGTCCGGTTCGACACCTTCACCACCGCCATCTTCGAGCAGTACCAGTCCAGCTTCGCCGGTGCGGCCGGCAGCATGCTCGCCGGAGTTCTCGTGCTGTGCTGCCTGGCACTCCTGGCAGCCGAGGCCACACTGCGCGGCCGCGCCCGCTATGCGCGCGTCGGCGGCGGAGCGCCGCGCGCCGCGACCCGGATCCGATTGGGAATCGGCGCGATACCGGTCCTCGCCGGGCTCGTCGCGGTGACCGCTGCCGCACTCGGCGTCCCGCTGTGGACCATCGGACGCTGGTTGCGCATCGGCGGCGCGACCGTCTGGGATTTCACCGAGATCGGCACGTCGCTGGCGCAGACGACCGGGCTCGCGCTGATCGCCGCGCTGCTCACCACGCTGTGCGCGTTTCCGGTCGCCTGGATCGCGGTTCGCTCCACCTGGGCGTTCGCGCGGATCATCGAGGGCGCCAACTACATCACCAGTTCGCTGCCCGGCATCGTGATCGCACTGGCCATGGTGACGGTGACCATCCGCTGGGCGCCGCCGCTCTACCAGACAGTAAGCATGGTGGTCGCGGCGTACGTACTGCTATTCCTGCCCCGGGCACTGGTCAGTGTGCGGGCCGGGCTCGCCCAGGTGCCGGTGGGCCTGGAGGAGGCCTCCCACGCGCTGGGTAAGTCGGGACCCGCCACCTTCTTTCTGGTCACCGTTCGGCTCACCGCACCCGCCGCGTCCGCCGCGTCCGCACTGGTGTTCGTCGCCGTGGCGACCGAGTTGACCGCGACACTGCTGCTCGCGCCCAACGGAACTCGCACGCTGGCGATGCGGTTCTGGGCGCTGTCGGGCGAATTGGACTACGCGGCCGCCGCGCCGTACGCCCTGATCATGATCGTCGCCGCGGTGCCGGTGACGTATCTGCTGTTCACCCACTCTCGGAAGGCGGCTGGGGTATGAGTCGGCTTGTCGTCGCCGATGTGTCGAAGACGTTCGGCCACACCCGGGTGCTCGGCGGGATCACCCTCGATGTGCCCGACCGCAGCGCGACCGCCGTGGTCGGCTCGTCCGGCTGCGGCAAGACCACGCTGCTGCGGGTCATCGCCGGATTCGAGTCCCCGGATGCGGGTTCGGTCTCGATCGGATCCGAAACCGTTGTCGGCGAACACTTCTCGGTGCCACCACAGCGCCGGAACATCGGCTACGTCGCGCAGGACGGCGCGCTGTTCCCGCATCTGACCGTCGGCCAGAACGTCGCCTATGGTCTGCGCGGCCTGCGTCGTCGCCGCGGCCACCATCGGGTGCACGAACTGCTGGAGATGGTGTCGCTCGACCCGTCCTACGCCGACCGGCGGCCACACCAGCTCTCCGGAGGCCAGCAGCAGCGCGTCGCGCTGGCCCGCGCACTGGCCCGCAAGCCGGACGTGATGCTGCTGGACGAGCCGTTCAGCGCGCTCGACGCGGGCCTGCGCGCGGCGACCCGGCAGACCGTGGCCGACACTCTGCGCGCGGCAGGGATGACCAGCATCCTGGTGACCCACGACCAGGAGGAAGCGCTGAGTTTCGCCCAGCAAGTCGCCGTGATGCGCGAGGGACGATTCACCCAGGTCGGCACGCCGGAGGAGGTCTACGCCGCGCCGCAAGACCTGTTCACCGCTCGGTTCCTCGGCGACTGCGTACTGCTCGACGCAGTGGTCGAGGCCGACGTAGCCAAGTGCGTACTCGGACGGATCCCGGTGCAGAAGTCCGCCCCCTCCGGGCCGGCGACCATCATGATGCGACCGGAACAGCTTGTCGCACATACGCTCTCGAATGGCGAGCCGGACAGCGGCATAGTTCGCGACGTCGAGTTCCGCGGCGCTGATGTGATGCTGACGATCGATCTGGACGGCCATGGCGCCCCGGTGCGGGTGCGCAGGGCAAGTGTCGCCGCGCCCACCGCAGGACAGCGGGTGCGTCTCGAGGTGCTCGGCTCGGCGGTGGCGTACACCGAGCCGAGCGCGGCCGTGTAAGGGGCGCAGCCGGTCGAAGTCCGTCCACAGCCCCGCGCCGGGCCGAGCGAAGGCGAGGCAGCCGCCTGGCTAGCCCGGCCTTACCCGACACACCTTTGAGCGAGCGGCGGGAATCGAACCCGCGTAAACGGCTTTGCAGACCGTTGCCTCAACCACTCAGCCACGCCCGCCTCGACATATATAGTGCCGGCGGCGTCCGGCGGCGCATACCCTTGTGCTCACGGTGATCCGAAGCCGCGCTGGATGTCCCCGACCGGTGCGCAGTCGACATGGAATGATCGAAACATGTCTCGGCCACGCCCGCTTCCGCTCGACCCGATCGAGGAGGCCCACCGTCAGTGGGTCGGCCACGGCTGGGGGGATGTCGCCGACGGCATGGCCGCGGTGACGTCCCTCGTGCGGGCTCAGCAAATCGTGATGGCGCGGGTCGACGAGGCGCTGAAACCGACCGGTCTGACCTTCTCCCGCTACGAATTGCTCATGCTGCTCGCCTTCAGCAAGGCCGGCGCGCTGCCGATGGCAAAGGCCAGCGCGCGATTGCAGGTGCACCCCACCAGCGTGACCAACACCGTCGACCGCTTGGAGGGCGCGAAGCTCGTCGAGCGGGTGCCACACCCCAGCGACCGGCGCACGACCTTGATCGAGATCACCGATGCCGGAAGGGAATTGGTCGCGAGGGCGACCGAGGATCTCAACGCCAAAGTCTTCGCGGTGCCCGGGCTCCCACCGAATCGGCTGCACACCCTACTGCAGTTGCTAGCGGAATTCCGCCACGCCGCAGGCGATTTCGACACTGGAGAGGGGACGGCGCGCTGGTCGACGACCGGCGCGGAATGAGATGCCATACCGGTCGGTTGCATAGTGGGCCCAGCCGGAAGAACTCCGTCCATTGCCCGCGCCGGGCCGAGCGAAGGCCGAAACAGCCGCACCTCCAACACAGCCGGACGAAGTCCCTCCACAGCCCCGCGCCGGGCCGAGCGAAGGCGAGGCAGCCGCACAATAGGCGCAGCCGGACGAAGTCCCTCCACAGCCTCGCGCCGGGCCGAGCGAAGGCGAGGAAGCCGCATACTGCGAATGGCGCGACTGAAGAGTGACGGCCGGGCATACAACTAGCGAATTGCCGGGCCCGGCGTCTTGGCAGCGGGAGCGAAAGGGTCCACCATGTAATTCATGGTGCTGGTCTTGGGGGTATCGGCGGGCGCTGGTGGCGCTCGCGCGGTGCTGACGCATTCCGATCAGCCCCATCTACCTCCGATCGATCACTGTCAGGTGCCTCGACGCGCGGGCGGCGGCGTCGAGGAGCCGGTGTTCGAAGCGATCCGCCAGATGAACGGAGCCGCCGACCGGCGCGACGAGTTGATCTCCGTAATGGCCGTGACCTGCCGTTGTCCGCTGCATGCTGACACGATCCGGGCGGGCGCGGGTGGCCGGCGGGTGACCATCGTCGACGAACCGCTCGCCCAGCTGCGCTATCTGCGCTTCACCGGGCAACTCCCGGACAGCGGTTCGGTGATCCTCTACGACCTGGGCAGCTCCGGACTGACCATCACCCACGCCCACTGTCGCACCGACACCATCCTGTCCAGCAAGCGGAGCACGGTGCTCGGCGGCGACGGCTACGACGCGCTGCTGCGCTGGCGGCTCGCCCGCGGCGGCGTGCTGACCGACAAGCCGACGAGTCGACACCACCGTGAGGAGCTGAGCAGCGCCAGGGTGGTCACTGCCATCGACACCAGCACCGGCGGCCGGGTTGTGGTGACCCGCAGCGACCTTGCCGAACTGTGCGCGGCGGGCATCCATCACTCGGCGTCCTTCGTCCGCCAGATCATCGAGGAGGCCGGGGTCCGGCCCGAGGCCATGGTGCTGCTCGGCGGCTGCAGCCGAAACCCCAGCATCCGCGAGGAACTGGCCGAGCTGGTCGATCTCCCGATCATCTACGACCCGGAGCCGGACTACGTCTCGGCGCGTGGCGCTGTCCTGTTGGCCGCCGAACGACCAGGCGGCGATGTCCGAATGGCCAGAGCCCGTTGCGGCGCAACGCTGGTTCCGACCACCGTCGACCGCCGCAAACTCGTCGCGGCCGTCGCGGTCACCGTCGCCCTCGGCGCCACCATCGCCGGGCTGCTCGCCACGAACAAGGGCTCGACCAAACCGGAGGAGGGCGCGCCGACGCCGGTCGAAATCATCGCCCCCTTTCGCGGACCCTTCAGATAGCTGCGAGCCGATACAGCTCAGCACATGCGACTCAGCGGTGGGTGAACTTCGCGGGACGCTTCTCCACGAAGGCGCTCATGCCTTCCTTCTGGTCTTCGATCGCGAAGAGCGAGTGGAAGACCCGGCGTTCGAAGCGCAGTCCCTCGGCCAGGGTGGTCTCGAAGGAGCGGTTCACCGCTTCCTTCGCGATCATCGTGACCGGTAGCGACATCGACGAGATCGTCTCGGCGACCTCGAGCGCGGTGTCGAGCAACTCGGCTGCGGGCACGACGCGCGAGACCAGCCCGGCGCGCTCCGCTTCCTCGGCGTCCATATTGCGCCCGGTGAGCACCAGATCCATCGCCTTGGCTTTGCCGATCGCGCGAGTCAGGCGCTGTGAGCCGCCGATGCCGGGGATGACGCCGAGCTTGATTTCCGGCTGCCCGAACTTCGCGGTGTCCGCCGCGAGCAGGATGTCGCAGATCATGGCCAGTTCACAGCCGCCGCCGAGCGCGTAGCCCGCGACCGCGGCGATGGTCGGCTTACGGAACTGCACCAGCCGGTCCCAGCGGGCGAAGTAGTCGTTCAGGAACATGTCCATGTACGACTTGGGCTGCATCTCCTTGATATCGGCGCCCGCCGCGAAGGCCCGCTCCGACCCGGTGATCACGATGGCGCCGATCTCGTCGTCGTGCTCCAGTTCGTCGAGCGCGGCGATGACGTCGTCGAGGACCTGCGCGTTCAGTGCGTTCAGCGCCTCGGGGCGGTTCAGCGTGATCCAGCCGACCCGGCCCTTGCGCTCCAGCAGAATCGTCTCGAAGTCGGGTTCTCCCGTCACCCGGCCGCCACCCCCTGCGGAATCGCTTCGCGATGCGTCCATCTTCAGGCACCCTCCTCGTCGGAACGGTTACGGATATCGGTGACGATAGCCGAGAAGTCCCGCCCGGCGTCCGTCTGATTGAACCGGGTGTAGATCTCGGCGGCGAGCGATCCGAGCTGACCATCGATGTTGTTCTCCCGCAATGCATTCGCCGCCAGGCCAAGGTCCTTTGTCATCAGCGCGGTGGCGAAACCGGGCTGGTAGTCGTTGTTGGCTGGGCTGGTCGGCACCGGTCCGGGAACCGGACAGTAGCTGGTCAGCGCCCAGCTCTGACCAGAGGCGGTGGAGACCACGTCGAAGAAGGACTGATGGCTCAGCCCCAGCTTCTCGCCGAGCACCAGCGACTCCGACAACGCGATCATCGAGATGCCCAGCAGCATGTTGTTGCAGATCTTCGCTGCCTGGCCGACACCGGAGCCGCCGCAGTGCACCACCTTGCCGCCCATCACCTCGAGCACCGGCAGCGCGTCGGCGAAGTCCTCGGCGCTGCCGCCGACCATGAAAGTCAGCGTGCCCGCCGCGGCGCCCGCGACACCGCCGGATACCGGGGCGTCCAGCGCGCGATGGCCGGCACCGACGGTGAGTTCGGCCGCGGACTTGGCGTCGGCCACATCAATGGTGGAGCAGTCGATGAACAGTGTGCCCGGCTTCGCGGCCGGGAGCAGTTCGGCGTACACATCGAGGACGAGTGTGCCGTTGGGCAGCATGGTGATCACGATGTCGGCGGCGGCCGCCTCGGAGACCGCGCCGACCACGGTGGCTCCGTCCCGCTCGGCCTGGTCCCGCGCGGCAGGCACTGGATCGAAGGCGAGTACCTCGTAGCCGGCCCGCACCAGGTTGGCCGCCATCGGAGCGCCCATGTGGCCGAGGCCGAGGAAACCGATCTTTGCGCTCATTGCGCCACCTCCGGGGCCACCAGACCCAGTTCCAGCTCGCCCAGTCCGGCGAAGTATGTGTCTACCTGCGCGTCTGTTACCTCGGCAACGGTAGGGGGCGACCATCGCGGGTTACGGTCCTTGTCGATCACCTGGGCGCGGATGCCCTCGACCAGATCATGCGACGACAGCGATGCGATGGACACGCGGTACTCCTCGTTCAGGACCACCTCCAGGCTCGGCGCGGTCCGCGCCGCCCGCAATGACCGCAGCGTGACCTTCAGGGCGACCGGCGATTTCGACAGGATCTCGGCGGCCGCTGCCTGCGCCTCGGGTGCTTCATGAGCTTGCAGGCGCGCGACGATCTCCTCGACCGAGTCGGTGTGGTAGCAGGCGTCGATCCAATCCGATCTCGCTACCAGCGCGGATTCCGGTGCGTCCGTGGCGAATTTGGCGATCGCGATATCGGCGCTCTCGGTGCGCAGAGTCTCCAGTAGGGCGGGGAGATGTTCGGAGGCGACGAAATAATCGGCGAAGCCCGCCGCGATGGCATCGCCCGCGGTCATCCGCGCGGTGGTCAGCGCCACGTGCGTGCCGATCTCGCCTGGGGTACGGGCGAGCAGATAGGTGCCGCCGACGTCCGGGACGAAGCCGATGCCCACCTCCGGCATGCCGATCTTGGATCGTTCGGTGACGATTCGGTGGCTGCCGTGCCCGGAGAGGCCGACGCCGCCGCCCATCACGATGCCGTCCATCACCACTACGTAGGGCTTCGGATAGCGGCCGATCAGCGCGTTGAGTACATACTCGTCGCGCCAGAACCTGCCGGTCGCCGAATCAGCGGTGGTGGCACCGCTTTTCGCGTCGCCGTGAATGGCGACGATGTCGCCGCCCGCGCACAGACCGCGTTCGCCCGCTCCGGTGACGACTACGGTGCGCACTTCGTCGTCGTCCGCCCAGACCCGCAGGGCTTCCGTAATGGTAAGGGCCATGGAATGATTCAGAGCGTTGATGGCCTTCGGTCGGTTCAGCGTGACGAGGCCGAGCCCGTCGCGCCGCTCGATCAGAACTTCCGGTTCGGTCATGCTGTTTCCCTTTCCGGTGTGAGCAGAGCCCTCCGTGGTCACGCTGCGCTGCCGCCTCCTGGCCTGACCACTCATGACCGCGTCTCGCCGGCGCTCGGCTCCGTCATGCGCGATGTGCGCTGTGTCGACGACTCGCTCATGCCGCTCCTACCACCGAGCGGGCGACAACCACCCGCATGATTTCGTTGGTGCCCTCGAGGATCTGGTGCACCCGTAGATCCCGGACGATCTTCTCCAGGCCGTACTCGGCCAGGTAGCCGTAGCCGCCGTGCAGCTGAAGTGCCTTGTTGGCCACCTCGAAACCGGCGTCGGTGGCGAATCGCTTCGCCATGGCGCACAGCTCGACCTTGTCCGGCGCGTCGGCGTCCAGCGCCGACGCGGCCCGCCACAGCAGGGTCCGAGCGGCCTCCAATTCGGTACGCATATCGGCGAGTTCGAATTGCAGCGCCTGATTCTTCAGCAGCGGCGTCCCGAACGCGTGCCGCTCGGCCAGATACGGCACCGTTTTCTCCAGCGCCGCCTGGGCACCGCCGACCGAGCAGGCGGCGATGTTGAGCCGACCGCCGTTGAGCCCGTTCATGGCGATGCGGAACCCGTCGCCCTCCGCGCCGAGCAGATTTGCCGCCGGAATCCTGGCGTCGGTGAAGATCACCTGGCGGGTCGGCTGGGCATTCCAACCCATCTTCTTCTCGTTGGCGCCGAAGGTGACGCCCGGGGTGTCGGCGGGCACGATGAACGCCGAGATCCCCCGCGCCCCCGCATTCCCGGTGCGCGCCATGACGACGTAGACGTCGGTGGCGCCCGCCCCGGAGATGAACTGCTTGGCGCCGTTGAAGATGTAGTCGTCACCGTCGCGAACGGCCTTGGTGCTCAAGGCTGCCGCGTCCGAGCCGACGCCCGGCTCGGTCAGCGCGTAGCTGGCCAGCAGTTCCATCGTGGTCAGCCGCGGTAGCCAGCGGTTGCGCTGTTCGTCGTTGCCGTAGCTGTCGATCATCCACGCCGCCATGTTGTGGATGGAGATGTAGGCGGCGATGGCCGGGCAGCCGGTAGCAAGCTGCTCGAAGATCCGCACGGCGTCGAGCCTGCGCAGACCCGAGCCGCCCACATCCTCACGCACGTAGATGCCGCCGAGACCGAGTGGGCCCGCCTTGCGCAGCACGTCGACCGGGAAGTGCTTCTGCTCGTCCCATTCCAGCGCGTTCGGGGCGAGGAACTCGTCGGCGAAGCCGCGCGCGGCGTCGCGGATCGCCTTCTCGTCGTCGTCTAGAAAGAACATTCGTCAGTCCATCGTCGGTATGACAAAGGCGTTGGGCGCGGAGCCTGCAAAGCGCTCTACCGGCACGCCCCTCCGCACGCTTGACGGCCAACGCTGGGTCACCGTCTTGGTCTTGGTGTAGAAACGGATCGAGTCCGGTCCGTGCTGGTTCAGATCGCCGAATCCGGAACGCTTCCAGCCGCCGAAGGTGTAGTACGCGATCGGAACCGGGATCGGGACGTTGATGCCGACCATGCCGACCTGTACGCGCGCCGCGAAGTCACGGGCAGTGTCGCCATCCCTGGTGAAGATCGCGACACCGTTGCCGTATTCGTGCTCGTTGGCCAGCCGCAACCCCTCCTCGTAGTCCTTGGCGCGGACCACGGTGAGCACCGGACCGAAGATCTCCTCGCGGTAGATCCGCATCTCGGGGGTCACCTTGTCGAACAGCGTCGCACCGACGAAGTAGCCGTCCTCGGCGCCCTGCACCACCAGTCCGCGTCCGTCTACCACCAGCTCGGCACCCTCATCGATGCCGACCTGGACGTAGTTGTTCACCCGGTGCACGCCGTCCTGGCCGACCAGCGGGCCGTAGTCGGCACCGGGGTCGTCGGAACGACCGACGTTCAGCTTGTGCACCCGCTCGGTCAGCTTGGCCACCAGGCGGTCCGCGGTCTCCTCGCCGACCGGGACGGCCACCGAGATGGCCATGCAGCGCTCGCCCGCGGAACCGTAACCGGCGCCGATCAGCTGATCGGCGACGTCGTCGAGGTCGGCGTCCGGCATCACGATCGCGTGGTTCTTCGCGCCGCCGAAGCACTGGGCGCGCTTGCCGTTCGCGGTCGCGGTCTCGTAGATGTACTGCGCGATCGGGGTGGAGCCGACGAAGCCGACGGCCTTGATCCGTGGATCGTTCAGCAGCGTGTCGACGGCTTCCTTGTCCCCGTTGATCACGTTGAACACACCATCAGGCAGACCGGCCTCGAGGAACAGCTCGGCCAGTCGCAGCGGCACCGAGGGGTCTCGCTCGGACGGCTTGAGCACGAATGCGTTGCCGGTGGCCAGCGCGGGACCGGCCTTCCACAGCGGGATCATCGCCGGAAAGTTGAACGGGGTGATGCCCGCGACGACGCCGAGCGGCTGGCGCATCGAGTAGACGTCGATGCCGGTGCCCGCTCCCTCGGTGTACTCGCCCTTGAGCAGGTGTGGGATGCCGGTGGCGAATTCGACGACTTCGAGACCGCGTTGGATGTCACCTTTGGCGTCGGCGATGGTCTTGCCGTGCTCCGAGGACAGCAGGGCGGCGAGCGAATCCATTTCGTCCTGCACCAGGGTCAGGAACTTCATCAGCACGCGCGCCCGCTTCTGCGGGTTGAACGCGGCCCACTCCGGCTGGGCTGCCTCGGCGTTGGCGATGACCGCCTCCACCTCGGACTTGCTCGCCAGCGGCACTCGCGCCTGCACCTGACCGAGGTTGGGGTCGAAGACGTCGCCGAAGTTGCCGGACGTGCCCGGCACATGCTGTCCACCGATGAAATGAGTGAGCTCGCGAACCATGCCAGTCCTGTTCTGTAGCGGATCGGATCACCGCCATGCGGTATACGGTCATCCTATAGTTGGATGTCCAAGCATTAACAGAGTCTTCACTGCGATGTGATTCATCCCACGACTCGGAGCGTCTCCGAGAGCCACACGGCTGCGATAAAGGGGAGAAGATCTCCGCCGCGAGCCACACGGCAGGCGCTTGACGAACGCAGCCGGACAAAGTGTGCCCGCAGCCCCGCGCAAGGCCGACCGAAGGCGAGGCAGCCTCAGCTGGGCCTTTTGTGCGATCGAGTGAGCTGGAACGCGCCGATAGCGAGCATGATCGCACCGATCGCCACGACCACAGCCGCCGCGCCGAGCGCGTCGTCTGTCCATTCGGAGACCGCCTCACCCGAGGCCAGGGCGATCGACACCCCACCACCGATGACGAGCACCGCCGACCGCTCGGTCGCATACAGCGCGAAACAGACGACCGCGACCAGCGCCGTGAGCCCATACGCCCAGGTCCGGCCTCCGACGTCGATGCTCTGCGCGGCCGCGACAGAAGTGACGATCGCGATCAGGTATCCGGCCCGGTTTTCGAGCAGAGCGCCGATTCTGGTCAGCGCGAACCACGCGCCACCGAGCACCAGTACGGCTACGCTGCCCCACGCGTCGTCGAGGTCGAACACATCAGTGAGCATCCCCGCGACGGCCGCAGGCACGAAGCACGCGCAGACGAGCATGCCGAGCACCGAGGGCAGCGCGAGGTAGCCGAGCACCGCAATCACCGCTCCCGCTGCGCACGCGAAAACCCAAGCGGCGTCGAAATTTCCGCCCTCGAGCGCGGTGCCGACGGCCGCGGCGAGCGCGATGGAAGCGAGGGCGAACAGCACCGTCGCAAGCCTGGCGCGCGGGCTGTGCACGCTCGGCCGGGTGAACAACGCACCCGCGAGCAGGACTCCGCCGAACAGGAGACCGGCCGCGACGACGGCGAGCACACCCACCCGGACCGGCCGGCCGAGGTCCTCCCAGGACGAGGCCAGCACCAGGAAGATCCCGCCGAATAGCAGACCGGCGCCGAGATAAGCGGCGATCTCGGCGAGCACCTTCCCACGGGTCAGCACCGACGCGCGTTCGACAGCGAGCGCCGCGAGCACGGCGTCGGCCTGCTCGCGAGACAGCACACCGTCCGCAACCAGCCGCCCTACCGCGGCCCCCGCCCTGTCGTCGCTCACCACTCGCCCAGTATGCGGGGTTATGGCAGCGCTTGCGGCGCTGCGTGTTCACGGCCCCGGGAAGCCTCGCGCTGTGTTGGTTTTGCCGGCGACTGCCGGGTGTCCACGAAGCGGGGCGCAGCCACCTCGCCTGGCGCTGTGATTGCCGTCACCGTACGATTAGTTTGACGTCCTATTATCAGGCGGCATTGAACTCGCCGGAGGAATCCCGTGGCCGACCGCAGCGCGCTCTACACGCCTACCCACCCCGTTCGCTTCGTCACCTCCGCAGCTCTGTTCGACGGGCACGACGCGGCGATCAACATCATGCGCCGCATCCTGCAGAACCAAGGCGCGGAGGTGATTCACCTCGGCCACAATCGCGCGGTCAGCGAAGTGGTCGATGCGGTGCTCACCGAAGATGTGCAGGGCGTCGCGGTCAGCTCCTACCAGGGCGGGCACGTCGAATACTTCGAATATCTGGCCGACGCGCTGAAAAAGGCCGGAGCGGAACATGTCCGGATATTCGGCGGTGGCGGTGGCGTGATCGTCGCCGAGGAGATCGCGCGACTGGCGGAATCCGGCGTGACCATCTTCTCCCCCGAGGACGGACAGCGGCTCGGCTTGCCCGGCATGATCAATCGGCTGATCCGCGCCTGCGATGTCGATCCGGCCGCCGACCCACCGGTGCTGGACGCGGTGCTCGCCGGTGAGCGTGCCGCCCTGGCCCGTGCCATTACCTGCCTGCAACAGGACACGCTGCCGGAAGCCGACCGGCAGACACTGACTGCCGCGGCGGCGGCGCGCACCGTACCGGTGCTCGGCATCACCGGTACCGGCGGGTCCGGAAAGTCGTCGCTCACCGACGAATTGGTGCGCAGGCTGCGCTCGGACCAACAGGACGAACTGCGGGTCGCGATCCTCGCGGTGGATCCGACCCGGCGGCGCGGCGGCGGCGCGCTGCTCGGCGACCGCATCCGGATGAACGCACTCGACGGCGAGCATATCTTCTTCCGCTCGCTGGCCACCCGCGGTGGACGGGAACTGCCGGACAACATCGATCTGATCGTGACCGCCTGCAAGGCAGCGGGATACGACTTGGTCATCCTGGAGACGCCCGGTATCGGCCAGGGCGATGTCGCCGTGACCGATCACGTCGACGTGTCGATGTACGTCATGACGCCCGAGTTCGGCGCCGCCTCCCAGCTCGAGAAGATCGACATGCTCGATTACGCGGACGTCGTGGCGATCAACAAATTCGAGCGCCGCGGGGCCGCGGACGCGCTGCGTGATGTCGCCCGGCAGCTGATCCGCAATCGAGAAGAGTTCGGCGCGCACCCGGAGGACATGCCTGTCTTCGGCACCAGCGCGGCAACGTTCAACGACGACGGAGTGACGGCCCTCTACCAGCACCTGACCGGCTTGCTCGCGGGCCGCGGCCTGCGACTGGAGGCTGGTGTGCTGCCCAGGGTGAACACCCGCACCTCCACCCGCTTCGCCCAGATCATCCCGCCAGCGCGCGTGCGCTACCTGGCCGAGATCGCGGAGACCGTCCGCGCCTACCATGCCGAGACGGCCACGCAGATCCTCGCCGCGCAACGCCTGCAACGATTCGAACAGGTGGCGGCGGAATTGCCCGACGACACCGCCGTCGCCGAACTGGCCGAACGCGCCCGCGCCGATCTCACCCCGGAGAATGCCGCGCTGCTGGCCGAGTGGCCCACGCTGGCCGAGGCCTACCGCGGCAACGAGCAGGTGGTGCGTGTGCGCCTTCGCGAGATCCACACCCCGCTGCGCAGGGAGACACTGTCCGGCAATTCGATTCCGCGAGTCGCGTTGCCCCGCTACACCGATCACGGTGAACTGCTGCGATTTCTCCGCGCCGAGCACCTGCCCGGCCGATTCCCGTTCACGGCGGGGGTGTTCCCGTTCAAGCGGGACAACGAGGATCCGGCGCGGATGTTCGCGGGCGAGGGTGATCCGTTCCGAACCAATCGCCGCTTCAAGGTGCTCAGTGAACATTCCGACGCGAAAAGGCTGTCCACCGCGTTCGACTCGGTGACGCTCTACGGTCACGATCCCGCCGAGCGCCCTGATATCTACGGCAAGGTCGGCACGTCCGGGGTGTCGATCGCCTCGCTCGACGACATGAAGGCCCTCTACGACGGCTTCGATCTGACCTCGCCGACCACTTCGGTGTCGATGACCATCAACGGACCGGCGCCGACCATCCTGGCGTACTTCCTCAACACCGCCATCGACCAGGCGCTGGACCGCTTCGTGGTCGCCCAGGGAAGACAGCCGACCGATGTCGAAGCGGCGGACATCCGCGCGCAGACGCTCGCCACGGTGCGCGGCACGGTGCAGGCCGACATCCTCAAAGAGGACCAGGGCCAGAACACCTGCATCTTCTCCACGGAATTCAGTCTGCGCATGATGGCCGACATCCAGGAATGGTTCGTACGCAACGGCGTTCGCAACTTCTACTCGGTGTCGATTTCCGGCTACCACATCGCCGAGGCCGGCGCGAACCCGATCAGTCAGCTGGCATTCACCTTGGCCAATGGATTCACCTATGTGGAGGCGTATCTCGCGCGCGGCATGGGAATCGACGACTTCGCGCCCAACCTGTCGTTCTTCTTCTCCAACGGCATGGACCCGGAGTACTCGGTCATCGGCCGGGTGGCCCGGCGCATCTGGTCTGTCGCCATGCGCGATCACTACGGCGCCAACGAGCGGTCACAGAAGCTGAAGTACCACATCCAGACCTCCGGCCGCTCGCTGCACGCGCAGGAGATGAGCTTCAACGACATCCGCACTACCTTGCAGGCGCTGATCGCGATCTACGACAACTGCAACAGCCTGCACACCAACGCCTACGACGAGGCGGTGACCACCCCGACCGAGGAATCGGTGCGCCGCGCGCTGGCCATCCAACTCATCATCAACCGCGAGTGGGGCGTCGCGATGAACGAGAATCCGCTGCAAGGCAGCTTTCTCGTCGACGAGCTCACCGACCTGGTCGAGGAGGCCGTGCTGGCCGAGTTCGACCGGATCAGCGAACGCGGTGGCGTGCTCGGCGCCATGGAGACCGGCTACCAGCGCGGCAAGATCCAGGACGAGTCGATGCGCTACGAACAGCGCAAGCACGACGGCTCGCTGCCGATCATCGGCGTCAACATCTTCCGCAATCCGCGCGGCGAGCCGCATCGGGAGATGGAGTTGGCGCGCGGCACCGAGGCGGAGAAGCAATCCCAGCGTGCGCGGGTCCGCGAGTTCCAGGATCGGCACCACGATGCCGCCGATGCCGCCCTTGCCCGCCTCGATGCCGTCGCCCGCACCGACGACAACATCTTCGATGTGCTGATGGACGCCGCCCGCGTGTGCACGCTGCAGCAGATCACCGACGCATTCTTCACTGTCGGCGGGCAGTACCGCCGCAACGTATGAGGCCCGAGAGCGGCTGAGTCGTCAGAAGATCCGTACCTCAGGGATGGCGTCCATCAGCCGGGCCAACTCCGGGTACGCGGCGAGCTTCGCCTCGTGCAACGCCATGATCTTGTCGCGCAGCTCGGGATCGGACTCGTCGGCGACGTCGGGACCGATCGCGAGCTTCGCGAAGTGCGGGACGATCCGTGGATCGCCGTCCAGATGGACCGGGTCGTGCAGGTAACGCTCCAGCGCCGCCAAATCTTCGATGCCGACGCAGTAGGCGTGGGTCAGCCCTTCGGACGCGTCGCCCAGGTTTTGGCCGACCGTCGAGAACGACACCGAGTCGACCGACGCGGTGCGCCGCATCGTCGCGAGTACCTCGGCCTTCTGCTCCTCGGTCGTCTCCTCGCGGAAGCCGAAGCGCAACAGGTGAACGATCATGAACTCCTCCTTGAATTGAACTAGCAAGTTCAATCTAGAGAACTGAATAGTAAATACGCAAGATTGAACTCATCAGTTCATTTCTGGTACGAAGGCGCTAACATGCAGGGGTGACGGGAACAACGGCGGCGCGGGGCCGCATCGATAAGCGGCAGGCGATCTTGGATGTCGCGTTCACCGTCTTCGCCCGGCGCGGCTACGACAAGGCCTGCGTGCAGGAGATCGCCGACGAAGCGGGTGTCGCCAAGCCGACGGTCTACAACCACCTCACCGACAAGCAGACGCTCTTCGAGCACGCGGTACTCGCCGCGGCCGACGCGGTGGCCGCGCAAACCCTCGCGATCGTGGACGAATTGCGCGACCCAGGCGACGATCTCGCGCCGATCCTGACCGACGTGGCGTACCGACTACTCGAGGTGTGCGCGTGCGATCGCTCCCGCGCGCTGCGCGCCCTCACCTATGCCCAGCTCGCGACATTCCCCGACGTCGTCGACGCCGTTCTCACCCGCACCTCGCGGAACATCGCCGAGTCGATGGCCGATCGGCTGGCCCGGCTCGCGCTCGCGGGCAAGCTGCGCGTCACCGAACCGGCCGAGGCCGCCGAGCAACTGCTCGCCCTGCTCACCGCCCCGCTGGAGGCACGCTCGCGCCTCGGCACCCGCGCCGTACCCGATGCCGAACTCCGTGACATCGCCGAATCCGCGATCCGCATCTTCCTGTCCGCGTACGGGTGCCGCTGATTTTCGGACCCGGCCCCACACCGAGCGTGTGACAATCGCCGGGCAGACCGTCGGCGCGGTTGGGTCGGTCGAAGGAGGGCTCGGACCGACCGAGGCGGGCGCGGCGGACGCTTCCACCTGGGCGACTACCGCCAGCTCGGCGGAACGCGCCGCAGCAACCGATGTTGTCGGTGTCCGCCGTTACGATCCAGCGTATGAGAGCGACCGGCACCTTTTCCGTGACATCTTTCGTTCCGACCGAGGTGGTGCCAGATCCGACGATCAGCACAGCGCTGCCGGTCGGCGTGGCGATCATCACCAAGGAGTTCGGCGGCGAGATCACCGGTCGCTCCTCGACGGTGTTCACCGCCGCATTCGACCAGGGCACCGGTGTGGGTACCTACGTGGCGATGGAGTCGTTCGAGGGCACACTCAACGGCGCGCAGGGGACCTTCAACTTCTCCCACCTCGCGACCACCACGGGCTCGGATCGCACGGACGAGTTCTTCACCATCGTCCCGAGCAGCGGCACCCGCGCCCTCGCGGGTATCACCGGCACCGGGGGGCTGCGGGCGGACGGCGACGGGACCCACCACATCTGGTTCGACTACGAACTCGGCTGATCCGGTCGGCGTGCGCGGGCCAAGTGCGCGGCAAGAACAGCGCGGGCCGTGGCCAGCGACGGCCCGTACCAGGTGAGGGCACGACCCTCCACCAGGGCGACCGGGATGTCCGGGAACGCTTCAGGGCCGTCGGATTCGGTGAAGACATAGGGCTCGTCGGGGAGCACGGCGATGTGGACGCCCTTGATCAGTTCGGCCTCGGTGACGTGGGGATAACGGTCCGGGAGGTCGGCGTGCACCAGACGCAGGCCGAGACGGCGTGCGAGATCGCCGGTGAAGGTGTCCCGGCCGACCACCATCCACGGGTTGCGCCAGATCGGGATGACGGCCGCGCGGGACGGTTCGGGTGGCGGTGGCGCCCAGGAGGATTCGGCCTCGATGAGCCAAGACGGGATGTCGACTCCGAGCGCCACCGTGCAGAGCCTGGCGAGTGAGACCATGGCCTCGTCGATGGATTCGATCTTGGTGACCCACACCGGGATTCCCGCGTCACGTAGGCGTTCGACGTCGACACGGCGGTTTTCCTCCTTGTTGCACAGCACCAGGTCCGGGGCCAGCTCGATAATGCGCCGCACATTCGGATTCTTGGTTCCGCGGACGCGTTCGACCTGCAGATCCGCGGGGTGGGTACACCACTTCGTGGCCGCGACAAGGACTTCCGGGCAGGTGAGCGCCACCGTCTCGGTCAGCGAGGGGACGAGGGAAACCACGCGGCGCGGGGGTGTGCGAAGCGCCACTGGGGTCGCGAGGTCGTCGCGTGGTAGGGTCGCCGACCCGGTCGGATCGCTCATGACACCACCCGCCTGCGCTGATCGCCGGAGATTCGGCGCGCCTGGGCGCTGCCCGAAGTTCGGTGAAAGGGCAGCGGGCGGGCGATCTTGGGGCAGTTCCGCAGCTGGCTCGGCGGCGGGAGACTTAGAAAGGCACTCGGCGTCGGGAAGTTCCGGTCCCATTTGCTTCGCCGGACTCGATCCCGCCCCGAAAGTCCGGACGCAGCGGCCGGCCCCGATGCCGGGTGCCATCCAAGCCATTCACGACCGCGCACTGTTCGCTCGCCGATGCTCGGCTCCGGCGTGACGGAGCAGCACTCGACTGTGCCCCTGGTTCCCTCGCTCACGAGTCGAACAGGCGATAGACCGTGGTGAGTTCACGCAGGCCGGTCGCGGCGATCGACTCCTCGGCCGCGGTCATCCGCAGCGCCCTGCGCAGCAGCACCGGATCCAGATCCTCGATGGCCGCGCGGAATTCGACTTTCGGCAGGCCCGGCAAGTCGGCATGGTCGCCGTACGGGTCATCGGATTCGGCGGACCGCGTCTCGCGTTCGATACCGCCGATCAGCGTGTCCAAGTCGAGGCCGCGCAGGGTGAGGATCTCGCGTGGGCGTTCGTCCAGCCGCTCGGCCAGCAGATAGCAGACAGCGGCCACATGCTTGCACGGCCAGCCCGGGTCCGGGCAGGTGCAGGTGAAGTCCAGATCCGCCGCGGTGGTCGGCAACAGCAGCGGCCCGAGACCGGTGGGCAATGCGCCCGAAGCGATTTCGGCGAGCATGCCCGGCGCCGACCGGATGGTCTCGATGATCAGCTCCAGCTCGTCGTCGCGCACACGGCGGACGGTGAACACCGCGGTGAACGGACGCGGTTGGCTGCCCTGGACTTCCGCGGTTACGGCGCCCGGCTCGATCCGGTAGCTCACGACCTGACCGGACCGCGCGTAATTGCGTCCGCGTGCCAGACGTCCCGGCTCTGCCATCCGCTCCACCGATTCGATCAGGGCCCTGCCCCACCAGGTACGCCCGAACGCGCCGCGACGGCTGCGTGCCTCGACCCCGCCGCGCACCGGCAGCTTCTTGCCGAACTCGCTGTAATCGATGAAAGGACTCATTCGCCCACCGCCGCGGCACCGAGGGCGAACAGGTCGCGCAGTTCGTCGGTGCTCAGCTCCGTGATCCAGTTCTCCCCTGCACCGACGGCCAAGTCGGCGAGCTGCCGCTTACCGTTGATCATTTCGTCGATTCGCTCCTCGATGGTGTCGACGCAGACCAGTTTGCGCACCTGGACGTTGCGCTGCTGCCCGATCCGGAAGGCGCGATCGGTGGCCTGGTTCTCGACCGCCGGATTCCACCAGCGGTCCAAGTGGACGACGTGGTTGGCGGCGGTGAGATTGAGCCCGGTGCCACCGGCCTTGAGCGACAACAGCATCAGCGGCGGACCGTCCGGCTGCTGGAACCGGGTGACCATGCTGTCGCGTTTCTTCTTCGGCACACCGCCGTGCAGGAAAGGGATGCCGGTGCCGAACCGCTCGGCGAGATAGGGCGCGACGAACTCACCGAACTCGCGGAACTGGGTGAACAGCAGCGCCTTCTCACCGTCGGCGAGCACCGCGTCCAGCACGTCTTCGACGAGGGCGAGTTTGCCGGATCGGTGGGCGCCACGATGCAGCACGCCAGACCCGTCGCCGAGGAAGTGCGCCGGATGATTGCACACCTGCTTGAGCCTGGTGAGCGCGCCGAGGACGGCGCCTTTGCGTGCCATCCCCTTCGCGTCCCTGATCTTGGCGAGCATGTCGTCGACCACGGCCTGGTACAGCGCGGCCTGCTCGACGGTGAGGTTGGCCCGCACCGTCATCTCCAATTTCTCCGGCAGATCGCTGATCACCGCGGGATCGGTCTTCACCCGGCGCAGCACGAACGGCTGGGTGAGCCAGCGCAGGCGACTGATCGCGTTCGGATCGCGCTCGCGTTCGATGGGCACCGCGAAGCGCGCTCGGAACGACTGCGGGCTGCCGAGCACCTTGGGCATCGCGAAATCCATGATCGAGCGCAGCTCTTCCAACCGGTTCTCGACCGGAGTCCCGGTGAGCGCCAGCCGATGCCGCGCGGGCAGCGTCCGCGCCGCCCGAGCCTGCCTGGTCCCCGCGTTCTTGATGTGCTGCGCCTCGTCCAGCACGATCCGATCCCACTGCTGCCTACCGAGCTCCTCGACGTCGCGGGCGAGCAGCGCGTAGGTCGTGATCACCAGATCGGCCGCGGCGACCATCTCGTCGAGTTCGACGCCCACCCGCCGTCCCGCGCCGTGATGCACCCACACATGCAGATCCGGCGCGAACCGCTCCGCCTCTCGCTGCCAGTTGCCGACCACCGACATGGGGCACACCAGCAGTGTCGGTCCCTCCGCGCGCGCCTGCTCGGCCGCTGGTCGCGGACCGGGCAGTGCGGACTTGCCACGGCGCGCCTCGTCGAGCGAGACCACCACGCCATCGGAGGCCGAGCGCGCCTCCCGCTCGTGCATCAGCAGGGCCAGCACCTGGACGGTCTTGCCGAGTCCCATGTCGTCGGCCAGGATCGCGCCCAGACCCATGCGGCTCATGGTGGCAAGCCAAGCGAGGCCGCGTTCCTGGTAGGGCCGCAGCTGAGCCTTCAATCCGATCGGCGGGGCGACCGGTTCGGGCTCGCGGGTATGGTCGAGCAGGTCGGCAGCCCAGCCCGAGGCGGTCACCTCGGCGATCGGCACCTGCTCCACGCGCCCGCTCGCGATCTCGCCGAGCAGGTCGGCGAAGGTGATCGGGGAATCGTCGGTGTGCGCCGCGACATAGCGGGCCGCGGCGGCAAGCACCTTGTGGTCCGCCTGCACCCATTCTCCGCGCAACTGGACCAGATCTGATTTGCCGCGCACGAGTAGGTCCATCTCCGCCGCGGTCAGCACGGTGCCGCCGAGCGCGAGCTCCCACCGGTAGGAGACGAGACCGCGCATCCCGACGGTGCTCTCGGCGGCCGGCACCGAGCTGTCCACCCGCAGTCGCATGGTCGGCTCCGCGATGCTCCACGCGCGCGGAAGCAGCAGCCGGACGCCCGCGGCCTGCAGGGCGTGTGCGCCGTGCGCCACCAGGTCGACGACCACCTCGGTCGGCAGCAGTAGATCCATGCTGCGCGGATCGCTCGGCAGATCGCGCAGCCTCGGATAGGCCCGCTGCGCCTCGCCGAGCTTCTCCACCGCGATCCGGACGAGGTTCGGATCACCGTGCAGCGGAACGGTTTTCGGTGCCTCACCGGTGATGCGCAGGCATACCTCCAGCCGCCACAACGCCACCGAATCGTCGACGGTGCCGAATTCGCCGTCCGGCTCGAGCAAGCGCAGCACCAGATCCGGTTCGTCGCCGGTGAGGCTGGCCCGCCAGCGCTCCAGGACCTCGGCCAGCTGGTAGCTGCCACCCTCCAACGGAACGTCGCCGACCAAGGCGGCAAGCAGGGGATGCGACGAATCGGGAAGGCCTACCAGCACCCGCGCGATCGGGTCGGTGAGTTCGGTGACCATATCGTCCAGCAGCGCGCCCGGACGTCCGGCCACCCGCAGGGCCTGGGGCATGGCGGCCGCCAGTTCGGCCAGCCAGGCGCGTTGCCGCTCCCCGCCGACCAGCCGCCAGCGCACCCACCACTGGCCGTCCTCCCTGCGCAGTTCCGGCACCACCCGTCCGGCGCGTACCCAGCGTTCGACGCCGTGCGCCACCTGGGCGAGGAAGCGGAGATCCCCCGACACCACGTCGGCGGGCAGCCGCTGCCGCAAGGCCACCGCGGCCGCGGACGGCGCCATCGCATGTGCGCGGACCTGCTCGGTCGCGGAAACCCCCGACCCGGCGATCAGGACCTCGGCTCGATGCCGGAATTTCGAGGACCGCAGCACGCCGCCGAGCGGGTCGGGCAGCACGGTGACCGGCGAGTCGTGCCAGAGCAACAACCCGGATCCCGGCGACCACAGACCGTGCAGCATCAGCCCATCCAATCAAACGGGTCCGACATCGTCGCTGCTCCGTCCGTCTGGATTTCTGGGCGTTAGCGGGACATACTGGAATATCCGCTGGTCATCGCAGAAGAATCGCAGCTTGCTGTCAACGGAAGCGGAGGAAGCAGCATGACGATTCTGCTCCAGGTTCTCGAGCAAAGCTTCACGCCGACGACGCCGTGGGAGCGGCGCAAATTCACCTTTGTGCACGCCGACAAGATCGTCGGTATGCGGCTCGACGGGCAGTCCGGTGTGTGGCTGGACCTGTCGCGGCCCGGTGAATCCCAGCGTCTGGCTCGAACCATCGATCCGCGTGACGCGATCACCTTCCTGCTCACCACCTTCGCGAAGATCGCCGAGTGCGAGGAGCGCGGCGGCTCGTGGCTGATCGGGCACGATGGTGCGCACACCGAATCGATCTCGGCCACGCGGTTCCCACCCAGGGCGAGCCAGGTCGCCGACGACGATCTACTGGCCCGCGCCTGGTTGTGAGGTCGAGGGCGCTTCTCTCCTGATACCCCGGGTTCCTCGAATGTCGGTCCTTGCCGGTACATCTGGCGTCATGGGTGCGGACATTCGTCGATAGCTCGTGGGCGCGCTGGTGGCGGCGCTCGCGCTCGGTGGGTGCGCGGAACTCGACACGGGTGCGGTGACCCCGCCCCGGGCAGCCCGACACGTGTCGAAGTCGAGCGACTGCTCGCCACCGTCCGGATGATCCCGGAACGGCCGCACCCCGGCGGCTACGACCGTGGCTGCAAGGCCGGCCAGGGATGCGTGTTCGGCCCGACCTGGACCGACGACAACGACGGGTCGGGTGGGCACGACGGCTGCGACACCCGCAACAACGTGTTGAGCAGGCAGCTCACCGAGGTGGGTTACCGACCACGCACCGGCGAATGCGTTGTGGTCAGCGGCACCTCACACGACCCGTACACCGGCCGGCGGATCGCCTTCGCGAAGGCCGAGGCGAGCGCGGTGCAAGTCGACCATGTGTACCCAGTGGCCGCCGCATGGGACATGGGCGCCGCGTTCTGGCCGCTCGAGCGCCGGGTGCGCTTCGCCAACGACCTTGACGTCACCCTGCTGGCCACCGACGGACCGACCAATCAGGCCAAGGGCGACAAGACACCGTCGGAATGGCTGCCACCGTCCCGTGCGAGCCACTGCTCCTACACGAGCCGGTATCTCACCGCGGTCGCGCGGTACGACCTGCCGCTGATCGCCGCCGATTACGCGGTGCTGCAGGACCGCTGCCCGTGACGCGCGGGCCTCAGCTGCCCGTCGCCACCGGCCGTTTCGGGTCGTTCGACCACTGTGACCACGAACCCGGATACAGCGCCGCCTCGACTCCCGCCACAGCGAGCGCAGCGACCTGGTGCGCGGCGGTCACGCCCGACCCGCAATACACCGCGACCGGCCCCGACCCGAATCCGGCGAACCGGTCACGCAGTTCGTCCGCGCCACGGAATCGCCCTTCGGCGTCGAGGTTCTCGGCGGTCGGCGCGCTGAGCGCACCGGGAATATGTCCGGCACGCGGATCGACCGGCTCCACCTCACCGCGGTAGCGCTCGCCCGCCCTTGCGTCGAGCAGCACGCCGTCCCAGCGGGCCGCGGCGTCCGCTTCGATCACCGGAAGATGACCGGGACTCAATTCGACATCGCCGGGCTCGGGATCCGGTTCTGCGCCGGTCGCGATGGTGCCGACCTCGTCTACCCAGGCGGGCAGGCCGCCGTCGAGGATGCGCACGTCCGCGATGCCCGCCCAGCGCAACAGCCACCAGGCGCGGGCCGCGGCCATGCCGCCGGTGGCGTCGTAGACGACCACCGGATCGCCGTCGCACACGCCCCAACTGCGCGCGCACTTCTCCAATTGCGCGGTATCGGGCAACGGGTGCCTGCCACGCGCGGGCGAAGGCGGCGCGGCCAGTTCGCTTTCCAGATCGACGAACACCGCGCCGGGAATGTGGCCGTCGAGATAGTGCTGCGGCCCGTCCGGGTCACCCAGCGCCCAGCGTACGTCCAGCAGACGAAGCCGCTTGTCCACCAAGGCTTCCCGAAGCTCTCCTGGTGAGATCAGTACCGCGCTCAACTCAGCTCCTCGTCCCGAATCCTCGCGCACCGACTCCCCCACCCTACGCATCCGAGACTGCGATGTCGTCGTATCGCGCAGTGGCGGCGCGGAGAACGGCACGACGGGCGGGAACGCAATTCAGGCCAGTTTCGGGGCACTGGCTGGCGACACAACGCTGTGACCAGGGGCAATATCCGGCAGATGGCGAACGTTTCCGCGGCAGCAACCCCTGCCACCGCAGCGCACGGACCCGTCGCGCCGAAGACCGGGCTCACCCAGCCGCTCGGCGCAGGTGCGGTCACGGCGCTGGTGGGTTTCACCAGCTCGTTCGCGGTGGTGCTGAGCGGGCTCACCGCGGTCGGGGCGGACTCCGCGCAAGCCGCGTCGGGCCTGCTCGCGCTGTGCGTGACCCAGGCGATCGGCATGATGCTGCTCAGTTACCGGTATCGGATGCCGATCACGCTGGCCTGGTCCACGCCCGGCGCGGCCCTGCTCGCGGGCACCGGCGCAGTGGCCGGCGGGTGGCCCGCGGCGATCGGCGCTTTCGTGCTGGCCGGCGTGCTGATCGTGATCACCGGGCTGTGGCAGCGACTCGGCAACCTGGTGGCCGCGATTCCGGTGCAGATCGCGCAGGCCATGCTGGCCGGTGTGCTGCTGCCGCTGTGCCTGGCGCCGGTGCGGGCGGTGCAGACCAGTCCCGCGGTGGTGATTCCGGTGATCCTGGTCTGGGTCGTCCTGCAACGGTACGCGCAGCGCTGGGCCGTGATCGCGGCCTTCGGCACCGCGGCGGTCGGTGGGGGCATCAGCATTGTGGTGCAGCACAGGCACCTCGACGTCGGCGCCATGGCACCGTCGCTCGAACTGACGCTGCCGCACTGGAATTGGCAGGCGATGATCGGTGTCGCGATCCCGCTGTATATCGTCACCATGGCGTCCCAGAACATTCCGGGCACGGCGGTGATGAAGTCGTTCGATTACCACGTACCCTGGCGGGCCGCCATGACCGTCACCGGCCTCGGCACCATTCTCGGCGCACCGGCGGGCGGACACGCGATCAATCTGGCCGCGATCAGCGCCGCCCTCTCGGCCGCACCGGCCGCGCATCCCGATCCGAAACGGCGCTGGATCGCAGCGTTCACGACAGGCGGGACGTACCTGCTGCTCGCGCTCGGCTCGGCGGCCCTCGTGACGCTGGTCGCGACCGCACCGACGGGCACCCTGGAGACCGTCGCCGGCCTGGCTCTTCTGGCGACCCTCGGCACGGCCCTCAGCGGAGCGCTCCGCTCCGACGAGCACCGCCAGGCAGGCATCGTCACCTTCTTGATCGCGGCGTCCGGCGTCGGCTTCGGCGGAATCGGCGCGGCCTTCTGGGCCCTGCTCGCCGGTCTCGTGGCCCGCAAGGTCCTACGCTGAAGCGCTGGGCCGACTACCCCTGCAAGGCGGCTTGGAAGCGGCGCATGCCGTCGAGCCAGCGATCGTAGTCGGAGCCCTTGTGGCGGTACATCTTCAGTACCTCGGGGTGCGGGAGGATCAGGAAATGCTCGTCCACGACTCCGGCGAGGACGACCTCGGCAACCTCGTCCGGGGACAGCACCGCGCCCGCCGTGGTCACCGCCTTCACGGCGAGTTCGGCCGCGGCGGCGTGTTCGGGCGGGACGAGGCCGGTGTGCAGCAGCCGGGTGTCCACGCCCATCGGGCACACGCAACTCACGCGAATCCCATGATCGCCGTAGGTGACCGACAGCCATTCGGCGAACCCGACGGCCGCGTGCTTGGACACCGCGTACGGTGCCGAACCGAGCTGCGTGAGCAGACCCGCCGCCGACGCCGTGGACACAAAGTAACCGCCGCCGCGCTCCTGCCATCCGGGAACCAGCAGCCGCGCGGCGCGGACGTGGGCCATGACATTGACCTCGAGTGCGGCCGCCCACTGCTGGTCGGTGCTGTCCAGTCCGGCGCCACCGCCGATGCCTGCATTGGCGAAATACAGGTCGACCAGCCCGAATTCGGCCTCTGCGCGCTCGATCAGTCCGCGGATCACCTGTTCGTCGGCGACGTCGCCACCGACCGCGACGGCACCGGAGCCGAGGGACTCGGCAACCCGCCCAGCGCCCTCGGAGTCGAGGTCTGCGAGCACCACCCGGGCGCCACCTGCGACGAGCCGACGAGCCAGCGCCGCCCCGATCCCCGCAGCTGCCCCCGTGACGATCGCGACCTTGCCCGAAATCTCCATCCCCGCACCCTAGCGGGATGTCAGCGTCCCGCCGCCGAGAACTCCGCGACCACCTCGTACGGCTGCGGGCGCGCGGTCGCATAGGCCGACGCGGCGGCAAGCCGCCGCTGGAAGGCCGGATTCTCGCCCACGCCAGGCCACACCGCGGTTCAGCTCGAGTTCGCCAGCCGATCCAGCAGCGGAGCCGTGCGTGGCCCGACCAGCTCGCGCATCACCAGCGCCATGTTGGTCCGCTCCACGCCGGGGATCTTGAGGATCTGTCCGGCGATGCGATACAGGTCATCGGCGTCCCGCGCGACCACGCGCACCGTGAGGTCGGTAAGTCCGGTCATGCCACACACCTCGGTCACCTCGGGAACCTCGGCGAGTTCGTCCACCACCGAATCCAATTGGTGCTGGTCGACGACGACTGCGACAAACGCCGACAGCGGATAGCCGAGGGCGCGTGGTCGCACGCGGCGTTCGAAACTGCCCAGCACGCCGCCCGCCTCCCAGCGGGACAACCGGGCCTGCACAGTGTTGCGGGACAGCCCGAGCCGCGCAGCCAGCTCGACCCCCGTCGCCCTGGGGTTGGCGACCAGTTCCAGCAACAGCCGGGCATCGGTGGCATCCAGGGCCACATCGGCGGTTTCTCTGGGCATACAACGCAGTATGACATCACGGGTCCGGTCGGAATTGAGCATTCTGCTCATTCGCATGGCGGTCACTTGCGCAGTCCGCGTTCCGGTGGATGCTGTGAGTTAGAGCACATAGTTAACTGCGGCGCCCCGTGGTGAGGAGGCGGTCACGATGCCAGCCAAGCCCGACTATCCCGTGCAGTTGGTGCAGCCCGACGGTCGTCGAGTCCTCGATCCCGAGCATGCGGCGCTGGTCGCCGACGTCGGACCAGAGCAGCTGCGCGCGCTGTACGAGGACATGGTGGTCACCCGGCGGATCGACATCGAGGGCACCGCGCTCCAGCGGCAGGGCCAGCTCGGACTGTGGGCGCCGTTGCTCGGGCAGGAAGCCGCCCAGGTCGGTTCGGCGCACGCCCTGCATCCCGACGACTACGTGTTCTGCAGCTATCGCGAGGCCGCCGTCGCCTACTGCCGTGGCGTTCCTCCCACCGAGCTGACCCGCCTGTGGCGCGGAGTCGCGCACCACTGCTGGGACCCGCACGCGGTGAACATGACCAATCCGAACATCGTTGTCGGCTCCCAGGGCCTGCACGCGACGGGCTACGCCTTCGCCGCGCACCTGGACGGCGCCGAAATCGCCACCATCGCCTACTTCGGCGACGGCGCCAGCAGCCAGGGTGACATCGCCGAGGCGCTCGGCTTCGCCGCGAGCTGGAGCGCGCCTGTGGTGTTCTTCTGCCAGAACAACCACTGGGCGATCAGTGAACCGGTCCGCGTGCAGAGCCCGACCCCGATCGCGCGCCGCGCCTACGGATACGGCATGCCCGGCATTCAGGTCGACGGCAACGACGTGCTCGCCGTGCTCGCGGTGACCAGGCAGGCAGTAGCGAGGGCACGGTCCGGTGGTGGACCTTCCTTCATCGAGGCGCTCACCTACCGGATGGGTCCGCACACCACCGCGGACGATCCCACCCGCTACCGCTCCGCGGCCGAGACCGAACAATGGGCGCGGCGCGATCCGATCGACCGGGTACACAGGCTGCTGGAGCGCGAGGGCCACTGGGACGACGCGTTCGAGCTCCGGGTCACCGAGCACGCCGACGAGGTCGCACGCCAGGTGCGCACGGCGACCATCGACCTGCCCGATCCCGCACCGACGGAGCTGTTCGACCACGTCTACGCCACCCCGCACCCGCTGATCACCGAACAGCGGCGGGAGTACACGGAGTACATGACCGGCGATCCCGGCGAGTCCTCCGCGCGACCGGAAGGAGTCCCGCAATGATCACCACGTTCGCCGCCGCGCTCAATATCGGGTTGCGCCGCGCGCTGGAGGACGACCCGAAGGTTTTGCTGATGGGCGAGGACATCGGGCGCCTGGGCGGGGTGTTCCGGGTGACCGACACGCTGCAGAAGGACTTCGGGGACAATCGCGTCATCGACACTCCGCTAGCGGAGTCGGGCATTGTCGGAACGGCCTTCGGCATGGCGCTGCGCGGCTATCGGCCGGTGTGCGAGATCCAGTTCGACGGCTTCGTCTATCCGGCATTCGATCAGATCGTGTCCCACGTGGCGAAGATCAACTTCCGCACGCAGGGAAAGGTGCACGCTCCCCTGACGATTCGCATCCCGTTCGGCGGCGGCATCGGCTCGGTGGAGCACCATTCCGAATCACCCGAGGCCTATTTCGCGCACACCGCGGGTCTGCGCGTCGTCACGCCGAGCAATCCGGCGGACGCGTATTCGATGATCCGCCAGGCGATAGCGCTGGACGACCCGGTGATCTTCTTCGAGCCCAAGCGCCGGTACTGGGACAAGGCCGACGTCGATTTCGACGCCCTCGACCGCGACTCCGGGCTGCCGCTGGACCGCGCCAGGGTGTGCACCACCGGCACCGACGCGACCGTCGTCGCATACGGCGGCACCGTGGCCACCGCGCTGTCAGCGGCGAAAATCGCCGCGGAAGAAGGGCATTCGCTCGAGGTGATCGACCTGCGCAGCCTCTCGCCGATCGACTTCGACACCGTCGAGGAGTCGGTCGACAAAACCGGACGGCTGATCGTCACGCACGAAGCGCCGGTGTTCGCCGGCCTCGGCGCCGAGATCGCCGCCCGGATCACCGAGCGCTGCTTCTACCATCTCGAGGCACCCGTCCTGCGCGTCGGCGGCTTCGACATCCCCTATCCCCCGGCTAAACTCGAGAAGCACCACCTGCCCGACCCTGACCGCATTCTCGCCGCGGTCGACCGTTCACTCGCCGCTTGACGCGGATTCGCCGTAGTGAGAGGTGCCCACGTGGAAGATCGCCAGGATGCCCCAGGGGCAGTGCTGGAATTCCGGCTTCCCGACCTCGGAGAAGGACTCACCGACGCCGAGCTGGTGTCCTGGGCGGTGGCCGTCGGCGACACGGTGCAGCTGAACCAGACCATCGCGGAGGTGGAGACGGCCAAAGCAGTGGTGTCGCTACCGTGCCCGTTCGCGGGACGGGTGGTCGAGTTGCTGGCGCAGCCGGGCGACACCGTTCCGGTCGGCGCGCCGCTGATTCGGGTGGAGCACGCGCAGGTGGCCGGGCCGGACGCCGCCACGGCCGGACGCACCTCGGTACTGGTGGGCTACGGCCCGGAGGGGGAGGTGGTAACCCGGCGACGCAGGCCGGCCATTGCCCCGCAAGATGTTTCACACCCCGGCGGCAACGGCGCTGCGGAAACCGCCGCACCCGATCCGGTCTCGGGGCCGTCCGACGACACGATCCAGGAGCCGGAACGCATGCGCCCGAAGATCGGCGTGACGCGGGCGCCGGCCACGCCGGGCGCGCGGAAACTGGCTCGCGAACTCGGCATCGATCTGTGGTTCGTCGCGGGGTCCGGGCCGGGCGGCGCGGTGACCGTCGACGATGTACGCGGTGCAGTGCCCGTCTCCCAGCCGCGCCCGGCCGAGCAAGCCGAGGCCGCGCCGCCCCCCGTCACCGACCCGGACGCGGGCGTCGTCCGTCCGACCACCCGCGAGGCCCGCACCCCGATCAGCGGCATCCGCAAGCGCACCGCCGCAGCGATGCTGACCAGCGCCCGCACCATTCCGCAGGCCGGCACGTTCGTCACCCTCGACTGCACCGCGTCGATGGAGCTGCTCGACCACCTGCGCAGCACCACATCCTTTGCCGGCCTGACCCTCACGCCGCTCGCGCTGGTTGCCAAGGCGGTGCTGGCCGCGCTCACGGAATTCCCCGGCATGAACAGCTGCTGGGACGAGGCCAACCAAGAGATCGTCACCAAGCACTACGTGAATCTGGGCATCGCAGTGGCCACCGGCCGCGGGCTGCTGGTGCCGAACATCAAAGAGGCGCAGACCCTGAGCCTGCGGGACCTGACCCGCGAGATCAGCTGGGTGGCGGACACCGCCCGTTCCGGTGCCGCCACGCCCACCGACCTGCGCGGCGGCACGTTCACCATCACCAACGTCGGGGTGTTCGGCGTCGACGCCGGGATGCCACTGGTCAATCCCGGCGAGGCCGCGATCCTGTGCCTCGGATCGATCCGCAAGCAGCCGTGGGTATTCCGTGACGAAGTCGCCGTCCGCTGGGTGACCACCCTCGGCGTGAGCTTCGACCACCGGATGATCGACGGCGAACTGGCCGCCCGCTTCCTCGCCACCACCGCCGGGTTCTTGGAGGACCCGCTCACCCTGCTCAGTCGCGTATGAATCACAAGGCGGTGCGTGGGTCCTATTCGGTGACGAGCGCTGCCGCGACGGTGCGGATGACCTCCGGGATCTCGACCGGCTTGCGGGTCTCCGCGTCCACGTAGACGTGGACGAAGGTGCCGGTGGCAACCAGTTCCGGTGCGTTGTCGGCCTCGCGGAAGATGGCCAGATCGTAGGTGATACTGGAGCGGCCGAGCCGCGCGATGCGCAGGCCGACCTGCAGCTGGTCCGGGAAGCTGATCGAGCCGAGATACCGGCAGGAAGTCTGCGCGACCACCCCGAGCGCCGGCAGCGTGCGGATGTCGGTGCCCGTGGCGTGCATCAGCCATGCGTTGACCGCGGTATCGAAGTACGAGTAGTACGTCACGTTGTTCACGTGCCCGTAGTGGTCGTTGTCGGCCCACCGCGTGGGTACCGGCCAGAGCACTGGATACTGCTGCGTCACCCGGCCGACGTTAGCTCAGCCGGGGGTCGCGAGGTATCTCTGCGCCGCGCGCCGGGCCCTCCGTGGCTACGCGAGCTCCCCAGGCCTGACCGCACGCGGCCGTATCTATGCGCCGCGCGCGGGGCCCTCCGTGGCTACGCGAGCCCCCTCCTCCAGGCCTGACCGCACGCGGCCGTGGCGGTGGTCGCGCGGGGAGACACCGAAGTGGCGTTTGAACGCGGTGCTCAGCGCGAACGCGCTGCCGTACCCGACCTGACGGGCGATCGCCTCGATCGTGGCGTCGGACTCCTGCAACAGGTCGGCGGCCAGCGCCAGCCGCCATTCGGTGAGGAACGCCATTGGTGGCTCGCCGACCAGGTCGGTGAATCGGCGGGCCAGCGCGGCCCGCGACACACCCACCGCTTCGGCCAAGCCTGCGACCGTCCACCCGTGCGCCGGATTGTGTTGCAACAGCCGCAAGGCCTTGCCGACCAGCGGGTCGCCGTACGCGTGGTACCAGGCGGGCGCCTCATTGCGGGCGAACCAGGCGCGCAGCGCGGCAATCAGCACCAGATCGAGCAGCCGGTCGAGCACCGCTCCCTGCGCGGGTTCATCCTTGGTCGCCTCGTCGACCAGGATGTCGAGCACCCTGCTGTCGAAGTCGCCGCGCCGCAACACGATGACGGGCGGGAGCGCGCGCAGCAGGCGCTGGCTGGCCGCGCCCGCGGACTCGTAGGTCCCGGTGACCATCATGGTGGCACCATCCGGATCAGTCCCCCACTGCCGAACCCCGAGGCTGAGTGTCTCGCAGAGAATTTCGCCGTCCGGCGTCTTCGTCACCTGGCCGGGATGGATGACGATCTGCGGTTCGGTCGCCGGATCGTCGGCCACGGTGTACGGATCGAGCCCGCGGAAGATGGCGACGTCGCCTGCGCTCAGCTGCCGCGGCGCACCCTGCTCGGTGCGAATCCACGCACCGCCGCGAATCATCGATACCACGGTCAGCGGGGCCCCGTCCTGGATGCGCAACGACCACGGCGGATCCAGCAGCGAACACATCAGGAACGCACCCCGGGCGCGTGGACCTTCGAGCAGACTGGCGAGCACATCCACGCATCGACAGTAGACGATTGCGCATGCTCATGAGCCGATGAGCCGTGTTCCGTCTCATCCGTCGCCGAGGTACCGGAACCATGACACACCACCGCTCACCAGCACCTCGTCCTCGTCACCGGCGGCACCCGCACGGCCGGCAGCCGCATCGTCGCCGGCTCCGGGCGGGCAACCACTCCGCAGCGGGGCTCCTGCGCCGCCGACATCCGTTCGGCTGGGCATACCCACATAACCTGGCCAGCGGCGCCGACCGGTGTGCACACGGCGGCTACCGGAATCTGGAATGTCTCCGCGCAGTGACGCGTTGAATTAGAAAAAGCAGGACCTACCCGCGAGCACGGCGCTCAACGAAGCGCGCCTCGAGCCGGGTGCCACCAGGTCGACGTTGCCCTGGACCGGTTCCGCGGGTGGGCCGGGTATCCCGTTGTTCGGGCATACCGGACCGTTCCTCGGTACCGTCGAAATGGTGTTGAGCCCGACGGTCGACCGTTCGATCCGCGTCGCGCGTGCCGCGGTATTCACGGTGTTCGCGTTGAGCGGTTTCCTGCTCGCTATGTGGGTGGTGCACATCCCGGTCATCACCGACCGCACGGGCGTCGCGAAGTCGACGCTGGGGATGTTCATCCTGCTGATGGCCGGCGCTGGCATCGTCGGCATGCGGCTGGCGGGTCCGCTGGCCGACCGGTTCGGCAGCAGGGCCCTGGTCGGCGCGGCGGCGTGCACCGCCTCGGTCGCCGTGCTCGGGCCCGGCTTCGCGACCGGACCCGTCAGCCTCGCGTTGGCGCTGGTCTGCTTCGGCTTCGGCAACGGCGCGCTGGACGTCTCGATGAATACCCAAGCGGTGCATGTTGAACGGGCGTATCACCGCCCGATCATGGCCGCGTTCCACGCGCTGTTCTCCGGCGGTGGCCTGCTCGGTTCGCTGGTGGGTGCCGCGACGCTAGGTGTGGACTGGGATGTGCGCCTGACCCTGACGCTGGCCGCGATCTGCTGCGTCGCGCTGACCCTCGCTCTGGTGCCGCGGCTACTGCGCGACGCGACGCCCGAAGCGGGAACGGCGGAGGCGGCGACCCACGGCGTCCAGGCCGTGCACGCGACCAAGCACGACACCACACCGCCTCGGCGCGACCCAGCATTCCCCGATCACAACCCCGCACTACCCGATACGGCACTGCCCCGGCACGCCGCGGCACCGGTCGAGTATCACGCCGCGCCGACCGCACAGTCGCTCGACGAGCAGCCGGACGCGGCGACACACGCCACGATCGCGCGTGCCGAGGTCCGCGGTCGCAGCCGAAAGGTGCTGGCGCTGGCCGCGATCGCGTTCGCGCTGCTGCTGGCCGAAGGCGTAGCCGCGGATTGGAGCACGCTACAGATGCGCGAGCATCTCGGGGCGGACGCGGCGACGGCCGCGCTCGCCTTCGGCGCCTTCTCCACGACGATGACCGTCGGCCGTCTGGCCACCGACCGGGTCAGCGGTGCGTTCGGCCCGGTCGCGGTGGTCCGTTACGGCACGCTGATCGCCGCGATCGGACTTGCTCTGATCATGGTGTCGCCGTGGATCGCGCTGACGCTGCTCGGCTGGGCCATGGCGGGCCTCGGGCTCTCCGGCGGTGTCCCCCAGATCTTCACCGCCGCAGGAAATCTAGGCTCCGCCACGGCCGCGACCGACATGTCCCGGGTGTTCAGCGTCGGCTATCTGGGGCTGCTCGCCGGCCCCACGGTGATCGGCTGGCTCACAGCGGTGGCGCCGCTGACCACGGCCATGGTGGTACCGCTGATCGCCATGCTGCTGTGCTGCCGCTACGCGGGCGTCGTCGCCCCGGCGAAATAACCGGTCAAGACCGCAAGGTCAGCTCGACCAACGGCACCTGGCCGATGTCCGAGCCCGTGGCCTCCTCGATGAGCCTGCCCAGCTTTCGGTACGCCTTGGGGTGTTCGCGTCGATAGCCGTCGAGCACCGTGGTGGCCTCTTCGAGGGTGAGCACCCTGGCAGTTGCCGAAACACGATGGCGCGACGCGATACTCACCCAACAACGGGGATCGGCTACGAGATTACGGAACCACTCGGCCTGCCTGCCGAATCCGGACGCGATGACCACGCGATCTCGGCTCGGCCGCGCGACGGTCTCCAGCACGACGTAGCGCGGTCGGCCGGAGCTGCGCCCGGTGTGTTCCAGCAGCAAGAGCCGCCCGGCGAACAGGAAGCCCAACCGGGCACGGAACAAACCGATCGGCGCTCGCACGAATGACCTGGTCCGCAGCAATCGCGCGCCGACGCTCGCCATACTCGAGGTCAGCAATCCCATGCGTCCAGCCCTACTTGGGCGGCACCAGGCACAGTGTGATCGGATCCGGCTTCGGATAGACGATCGTTTCGTTCTCGGTCGCTCGCGACCCGCATGCGGACTTGTCCGCGGTGCCGCGTACCACCCGGCCGATCTTGAAGTCCGCCGTCGAGCCGCAGGCTACCTTTGTGCTCGCACCGAGGAAACCGGATTTGATGCAGTCGCCCTCTTTGGCGTTGAGTCGCAGGCAGAGCGTGTAGTCGTTCCTGCCGGTCTGGTAATAGCTGGCGTAGTCCTTGGTCGGGCAGTCCTTGTTCGCCCCGTCGATCCGTTGCGCCACCACGTAGTTGGCGTCCGGATCGGAGCATTCCTTCGTGGCGAACTCGGCCTTGACGGTGGTGCCCGACAGCTTCGCGCACTGGCCGATCTCGATCTTCTCACCGTCCGAGCGCAGCGCGGTGCGGGCGCCGAAGACCAGGAGACCGACCACCACCAGTGCGCCGATCGCGAGGAAGATCTTCCCGATTCCGCTGCCGCCGCCACTTTGCCGCGGCGGTTGCCCGGGCGGCGGGAAACCGCCGACGGGGCAGCCCGGCTGCTGGGGCGGCGGGAAACCGCCCTGCGGTGGATAACCGGGTTGCGGCTGCCCCGGATACCCCGGCTGCGGATAGCCCTGAGGCTGCCCCGGGTAGCCCTGCGGCACAGCGGCGGGCGCCTGCTGGTAGCCCTGCGGCACCGGCGCCTGCGGGTAGCCCGACTGGCCGCCATAGCCTGGACCGGCGGGCTGGCCTGGATACGGGTTGTTCGGTGGTGTGGTCATGGATCCCCTCCCCGGGTCTCGCGCAATTCCGTCCGCACTGGGGCGGCGGCGAACTCATGGAATCTAGCCGATGGACGCGCAACTCGCCGCCTGCAAGACCGTTTGGTCTGTTCAGCGGCCGCACCGAGTCGATGAATCCAGGTCTCGCCCGGCCGATCGTTCACAGATAGAGCCCCGGACTCACCGGATCCTGTGCGACCCTGGTGGCGACGGACCGGCCGGCTCGGCTCTCCGATCGTGGGCGGGTGGCATCCGGACCGGTTTCGCCGTGCGCAGGCGACATGACAGCGCCCCTGCACCGAATGCCTCGGTGCAGGGGCGCTTGCCGCGAAATATCCTGGCCGCTACAGCGCCTTCAGTTCTTCGGTGACCGAACCGACGGACTTTTTGGCGTCGCCGAAAAGCATGGAGGTGTGGTCGGCGTAGAAGAGGGGGTTGTCGATGCCGGCGAAACCGGAGTTCATCGAACGCTTCAGCACGATCACGGATTTCGCCTGGTCGACATTGAGGACGGGCATGCCGTAGATCGGGCTGGCGGCATCCTCGCGGGCGGCGGGATTGGTGACGTCGTTGGCGCCGATCACCAAGGCGACATCGGTACGGGAGAATTCACCGTTGATGTCGTCCATTTCCTTGAGCGCGTCATAGGAGACTTCGGCCTCGGCCAACAGCACGTTCATATGGCCGGGCATACGGCCCGCGACCGGGTGGATGGCGTATTTGACCTCGACACCCTTGGCCTCCAGCAGCGACGCCATTTCCTTGACCGCGTGCTGGGCCTGCGCGACGGCCATGCCGTAGCCAGGCACCACGATCACCTGGTTGGCATACGCCATCTGGATCGCGGCGTCCGCGGCGGAGGTGGCCTTGGCCTGCTTCTGCTCACCACCACCGGCGCCCGGCGCGGTACCGCCACCGCCGAATCCGCCCGCGACGATGGCGGGGATGGACCGGTTCATCGCCTTGGCCATCAGATTGGTGAGGATGGTGCCGGACGCGCCGACGATCATGCCTGCCACGATCATCGCGGTGTTGTTCAAGGCGAGACCGGCCGCCGCGGCGGACAATCCGGTCAGGGCGTTGAGCAGTGAGATGACCACCGGCATATCGGCGCCGCCGATGGGCAGCACGACCATCAGGCCGAGCACACCCGCGAGCACGAGCACGGCGACCATCCACACCTGCGGCACACCGTCGTCGGTCGCTCCGATACCGATTACCACGGCTGCGGCGATGGCGCCGACAAGCAGCAACAAATTCAACGGTTGCTGCAGCTTGCCGATCCCGATCGGGCGGCCGGGCAGGATCTCCTGCAGTTTACCGAACGCGATCAGTGACCCCCAGAACGACACCGAACCGATGATCGCCGCGAACAGCGAACCGATCACAATGTGCACAGTGGGCTCCTCGTCGAAGTGCGAGAAGCCCTGGGAGTTGATGAACTCCGACCACGCGATCAAAGCGACCGTGCCACCACCGACGCCGTTGAACGCGGCCACCAGCTGCGGCATCGCGGTCATCTTGGTGAACTTGGCCGGCGGAACACCCAGCGCGACACCGACCACCAAGCCGGCGACGATCAGAATCCAGTTGCTGGTGTGCCGGATCGAGATCAAGGTGGCCACCACCGCCAGCACCATGCCCGCCGCCGCGATGAGGTTACCGCGCACCGCGGTCTTCGGACCGGTCAAACCCATCAGACCGTAGATGAACATGCCGAACGCGACGATGTAGAGACCGTTGACCAGGTAGGTCACATTGTCGAAGGTATGCATCACTGATCCGCCTTCACCGGCGCGGCCGCCTTCTTGGTCTTGAACATGCCCAGCATGCGGTCGGTGACCACGAAACCACCGATGACGTTCAGGGTTCCGAACACGACGGCGACGAACAGGATGATCTGGGTCAGGATCGACGGATCCTGCACGTTTCCGAGCGTGACCAGCGCGCCGAGCACGACGATGCCATGGATGGCGTTGGTGCCCGACATCAGCGGGGTATGCAAGGTGTTGGGCACCTTGGAGATGACGGCGAATCCGACGAACCCGGACAGCACCAGGATCGCGATATTCGCCAGCAGTTCGGTATACATCAGGAGGCTTCCTTCCCCGCGGTTTCGAGGTCCCCGACCGCACGGGTCACGCAGGAGTCGGCGAGGACCTGATCGTCGAAGTCGGGCGCGAGCTTCCCGTCGACCAGCATCAACTCCAGCAGTGCCGCGATGTTCTTGGAGTACAGCTCCGAGGCGTGCTCAGGCATGGTGGCTGGCAGGTTCAACGGGGAGGCGATGGTCACCTCGTGCTTGACAACGGTTTGCCCGGGCTCGGTGAGTTCGCAGTTCCCGCCGGTCTCACCGGCCAGGTCTACGATCACGCTGCCCGGCTTCATACCCTGCACCGCAGCGGCGGTCACCAGTCGCGGCGCGGGACGACCCGGCACCAGCGCGGTGGTGATCACCACGTCGAAACCCTTGATCGCGTCCTCCAAAGCCTGCTGCTGGGTGGCCTTCTCCGCATCGGTGAGTTCGCGGGCATACCCACCTTCACCGGCGGCATCGATACCCAGATCCAGCCACTGCGCACCCACCGAACGCACCTGATCAGCCACCTCCGGCCGCACGTCATAACCGGTGGTCCGCCCACCGAGACGCTTCGCGGTCGCCAACGCCTGCAAGCCGGCGACACCCACACCCAACACCAGCACCGTCGCCGGCTTCACCGTGCCCGCCGCAGTAGTCAGCATCGGGAAGAACCGAGTCGACTCCGACGCGGCCAACAGCACCGCCTTATACCCGGCCACGTTCGCCTGCGACGACAACGCATCCATCACCTGAGCACGCGAAATCCGCGGAATCGCCTCCACCGCGAACGCCTGCACGCCAGCCGACTTCAACGCACCGATCTGGTTCTCGGCGTTACGCGGAGCCAGAAACCCGATCAAAGTCTGCCCCGACGACAGCTTCGCCACCTCACCGTCACTGGGCGGGGCTACTTTGACGATGACCTCGGCCGACCAGGGATCGCCGATCGTCGCGCCCGCTTCTTGATAGGCGCTGTCGGGGATCAGCGCGCCGCGCCCTGCTCCGGACTCGACGACGACCTCGACGCCCCGCTTCAGCAGGCTCGGAATAATCTTCGGCACCAATGCGACACGTCGCTCGCCCGCGTTGGACTCGCGAACGACTCCGACACGCGCGCCACGCAGCGACGGATCGCCTACGCTCTGCGTTGTCTCCACTTGTCAGACTTCCTTCTCGTGCTGAGCTTCCAGGCAACGGGTAGACGGCCGGACGATGCTACTTCAGAGTAAGTTCGCCCAAATCCTCGCCACTGTACCCGGCTCGCCGTGAGCCTAGCTGAGATGCCAGTCACACGTGTCGGCCGGATTCCGTCGGTTTGCCGGATTTCTCCGCGGTCTACGCGGACCCTACCGCCGCCTCCTGAGCTGCACTTTGTTCGGTCCCGCAGCAGACGATGGCCGCTCGCTGCGGACGACCACGACAAGACCGTACGTCGAAGTCCCTTACTTACCCAGGGTTCGAGAACTGGTCACGCGGTCGGCGCGTCGCGGAACGGTCGCGTGTGTCATGCCGGATCACCCTCCGGGGTGCTCCGCTCCGCTCGTACGCCGTATGGTCCAGCATGTGAACGACTGCGTCTTCTGCCGCATCGTCGCAGGCGAGGCCCCTGCGACAAAGGTGTACGAGGACGACACACTGTGCGCGTTCCTCGATATCCGGCCGATCACCCGCGGGCACACGCTGGTGATCCCCAAGCGGCACGCCGCCGAACTGGAGAACCTCGACGCCGAGCTCGGCGCGCACGTCTTCCGGGCCGGGCATCGGCTCGCACTGGCCATCCGGCGCAGTAGTCTCGCCGCGGACGGCGCCAACCTGGTACTCAACGACGGCACCGCCGCTTTCCAGACCGTTTCACACGTCCACCTGCACGTTATCCCCCGTAGACACGGCGACAGACTGAGTTTCGCCAAGGGCTTCCTCCTGCGGCGTCCACACGACCCGGTCGCCACCGCCGCCGCCATCCGGGGTGGAATCGCGGCGCTGGACAACGAGGGCGCAGGCCCGGAAAAAGGAGCCGACGGATGACCGAGACGCCAGACCGGACCGAGCAAACCGCCCTGCTGTCGCAGCAGTGGGAAGCGATCGAGAGGCTCGTCGCCGCACTCGACGAGGACCGCTGGCGCGTCCCCTCGCCACTGCCCGGCTGGACCGTGTTCGACGTCGTCGCCCATGTCATCGGCACCGAGTCGTGGCTGCTCGGCGAGCGCCCGCCCGCACACGACCCGAACAGGGTCAAGACCGATGTGCGCACACTTCCGTACGTCCGCAACGAGACCGCGGTGCTCAACGAGATCTGGGTGGACCGGCTCCGCCCGCTGCCCGGCGCCCGGCTGGCCGAGCTCTACCACGACGTTGTCGACCGCAGACGTCAGGCGCTCGCGGCGATGGGCGAGGCCGAATGGGAGAAGGAAACCGTGTCGCCGATCGGTCCGGTGAGCTACAGCCGGTTCATGCGAGTGCGACTGCTCGACTGCTGGATGCACGAACTCGATATCGCCGACGCGCTCGGCGTCCGGGTCGCGGAGGGCGGGCCGCGCGGCGAGCTGGCCTTCGCCGAGTTCGCGGGCAGCATCCCGCGTGTGGTGGTCAAGAAGGGCGGGGCACCGGACGGCTCGCGGATCACCTTCGCGCTGACCGGTCCGCTGGCCAGAACACTGCACATCGAGATGGCGGGCCGGGCGAGCTACGTCGACGCCTTCGACGAACCGGCCAGTGTCGAGATCGGCATGGACTCCGGGCTGTTCGTCCGGCTGGGCGGCGGGCGCACGACCGCCGAAAAGCACCTCGAGGAGATCACCGTCGACGGCGATACCGAGCTCGGTCAGCGGCTGGTGCGCCACCTCGCCTTCACCCTCTGAAAACCATGCGGCTCTTCCTGTCCAGCTACCGCTTCGGGGCGCATTTCGACCGGCTGATCGCGCTCGCGGGCCCGCCGGGCCGGGTCGCGGTGATCGGCAACGCCTGTGACGCATGGCCGTCGATGCGGGCGTCGGCTGTTACCAGCGACCTCGTGCCGCTGCGAAGGCTCGGGTACGCGCCGGAGGAGATCGATCTGCGCGACTTCGTCGGGCGTGCCGCGGAACTGGAGCGCCGCCTGGCCGAATTCCCACTGGTGTGGGTGCGTGGCGGGAACACCTTCGTACTGCGTGCCCAATTCGCCCGCAGCGGAGCGGATCTCGCGCTGGCGCGGCTGCTTGCCGACGACGCGCTGGTATACGCGGGCTACAGCGCGGGCGCCTGTGTGCTCACGCCAGACCTGCACGGCCTGGACGCACTCGACAACCCGACCGAGGTCGAACCCGCCTGTGGTATCGAGCCCCGCTGGGACGGACTGGGCTTGGTCGACCGCCGGATCGTGCCGCACATCGACTCGGCCACCGATCCGGACGGTGGTAGCAGCCGGCTGGCCGCCAGGTACCGGGCCGACCGCGTGGCGCATTGGGCGCTCACCGACGACGACGCGATCGTCGTCGACGGACCAGACATCGAGGAGCTGATCAGTCCAGCGGCGAAATGAACGTCCACAGCCGGACCAGTCGGCGCGCGGCACATGGCTGCGACCGAACGCGAGAAGTCTCATCGGTCTGCCACTCAGCGGATAGGTTCCCTCGCACGGCGGCGGAAGACCATCCACCGCATCGCGTTGTACATGTAGACGGCCTCGCAGGCGCCCGCCAGCAGGCGGGACAGGTGGTACTCCAAGCCGAGCGCGGTCAGCCCGCTGCCGATGCCCAGGATGAACGCAAGGTAGTTGCTCGCGACGACCACGACGTATACCGCGGCCTGCTTGCCGACCGGGGCGTGCGAATGGAAGTTGAAGGTCCGATTGAGCGCGAAGCTCAGGCCGAACGCGCACACGTACGCCGCGGTCACCGACAGCCAGACCGGCAGCCCCCACCAGCCGTGGCAGACGGTGAGCAAGGCGAGGTCGACGGCGAAGGTGCCGCTGTTGATCAGTGCGAAGCCCAAGAAGGTCGGGGCAACAAGACGATTCAGCCCGCAGGGCAGCCGGGCCACCACCGCCTCGCACCAGGTGGTGAATCGGTCGGCGATCGGGTCGGCGCTTTTCGTCGGCTGGTGCACGCGGCCAGCGTGCCAGCGGCAGGTTTCCGCCGGATGAGCAGTGGGAGGCCAGCCGGTGGCTCAGCTGATCCGGGCGTGCGTTGTCGTCGCAGTCCGGGCCTTCCACCCCGCCGCGTCCGGCGGCCTACCGGCACGTCTCGGACGCGGGCGGCTAGCGTGAATGTCGTGGACCTGCATGAGCTGATCACGAGCCTGCCAGAGGGCGCGGTGCTCACCGACCCCGACCTGCTCGCGGGCTACCGACAAGACTGGGCGCGCGATCCCGGGGCGGGCACCGCGCTCGCGGTGGTGCGTGCCACCAGCACCGATGACGTCGCCACCACGGTGCGATGGGCCGCGTCGAACCGCATCCCCGTGATCCCGCGCGGCGCCGGCTCCGGTCTGTCCGGCGGTGCGACGGCGGTCGACGGCGGCATTGTGCTCAGCACCGAACGGATGCGCGCGATAACGGTGGATCCGGTCACCCGGACCGCGGTAGTGCAGCCGGGTCTCCTCAACGGGGAAGTGAAGCACGCGGTCGCCGAACACGGACTGTGGTACCCGCCGGACCCTTCATCGTTCGAGATCTGCTCCATCGGCGGCAATGCCGCGACCAATGCGGGCGGCCTGTGCTGTGTGAAGTACGGCGTGACAACCGACTACGTGCTCGGCATGGAAGTGGTGCTGGCCGACGGGGCCGTCGTGCGATTGGGCGGGCCCCGGCTGAAGGACTCGGCGGGCCTGTCGCTGACCAAGCTGTTCGTCGGCAGCGAGGGCACGCTCGGCGTGATCACCGAACTGACCCTTCGGCTGCTGCCCGCGCAGCCGCCGCAGAGCACGGTCGTCGCGACGTTCGGCACACTCACCGCGGCTACCGAGGCGATCCTGGCGATCACCGGGGAGCTGCGGCCCTCGATGCTCGAGTTCATGGACTCGGTGTCGATCAATGCCGTCGAGAACGAGATGCGGATGGGCTTGGACCGCGCTGCCGCGGCTCTACTGGTCGCGCGGTCGGACGCGCCAGGCGAATTCGCACGACGTGAGGCCGAGATCATGGTGGCCGCTTGCGAAAAGGCAGGCGCGACCGAGGTTTTCCACACCGAGGACCTCGAAGAGGGCGAAGCATTCACCGCGGCACGGCGTTTCGCGATTCCCGCCGTGGAGAAGCTGGGCACACTGCTGCTGGAAGACGTCGGCGTTCCGCTGCCACGGCTCGGCGATCTGGTGACCGGCATCGCCGCGATCGCCGAACGCAACGCGGTCACGGTGTCGGTGATCGCGCACGCCGGAGACGGCAACACCCATCCGCTGATCGTGCACGACCCGTCCGACGCGGACTTGACCGCGCGAGCACACCGGGCCTTCGGCGAGATCATGGACTTGGCCCTCACGCTCGGCGGCACCATCACCGGCGAGCACGGCGTGGGCCGGTTGAAAAAGGCATGGCTGCCTGATCAGCTCGGCCCGGATGTCATGGCCTTGACCCGGCGTATCAAAGACGCGCTCGACCCGAACGGCATCCTCAACCCCGGCGCGGTCCTGTGACCGCCACCACGGAACATTCCCGTCCGTCAAGGAGTTCCACCCGATCATGACGACCAGGCTCGAGCACAACGCCGCCGACACCCGTTTCGAGATCTACGTCGACGACACCCTCGCCGGGTACGCCGACTACGCCGAACGCGATGACACCAAGGTCCGCGACCTGCACCACACCATGACCTTCCCGGAATTCCGCGGCAGAGGCATCGCCGCCAAGGTGGTCGAGTTCGCCCTGAAAGACTCCCGCGACGCGGGCTTCTCCATCATCCCCACCTGCTGGTATGTCGAGAAGTACATTACCGAACACCGGGAGTACGCCGACCTGGTCGTCTGACGTCGCCCGCCTCCAAATGCTTCCTGTCAATTGAACGGGGCCACCATGTCAACTGATGCGAACCGGACCATCGTCGCAAACGCCTTCGCGGCGTGGTCGAATGGCAGTGCCTACATCAGCGACATCTTCGCCGACGACATGAGGTGGGAGATCACCGGCCGGTCGAAGGTGGCGAAGGTCTATCCCAGCAAGCAGGCCTTCGTTGACGAGGTGCTCGCACCGTTCGGCGCCCGATTCGACCCCACCTCGCCGTTTCGGCCAGTGACGGTCCGCGGCACGTACGCCGACGGCGACACGGTGATGATCGTGTGGGATGGGGAGGGAACAACCCGCGCCGGGACCACCTACCGCAACACCTACGCGTGGTTCATGACGCTGCGCGACGGCCTGGTTGTCGATGCCACCGCGTTCTTCGACAGCATCGCCTTCGACGAGTTGTGGGACGACGTCGCGCCGCGTCCCTGATCGGTGAGTTCAGTCGGGTAATAGACCGTTTCGGGCGGGCCGGCCCGACAGTGTCGCCGAATACCGCTCGGATCGTGTCCGCCGAACGTTTGTCCAGCATCCGCTGACAGAGACCCGCGCGGCGGTCTCCCATGCGGCGATCCGAAGTCCCGCCGGAAGTCCGGAACGAAGTACCGGCCGTGGCGACGGCCTGAGATGCGTTTTCGGCCGTACCCGAACATCCCGCGATCCGGCGACATCAGTCCTCGAGCAACGCGCGGGACATGACCACACACTGGATCTGAATGGCGCCCTCGTAAATCTGGTTGCGGGGAGATCGGTGGTGTGTTCATCGGGCTGCCTGCCTGGTATGCCGGTGTATGGCGACCGGGATCCTGGTGGTGCGGGTGTGCCGAGATCGACGTGGATCTGGTGGCCGAACTCGGCGTGACGCCACCTGTGCTGACATCGGTGTGAATCCTTTGGTGATGTCTGGTCCTCTCATAGTTGTGCAGGCAATCGGGTCGGCACAGATCGAGGAGGTCGTTGTGATCGTTGCCGCTATCGCCGTCGTTGCCGTGCTGGTCGGCTGGTGCAGCGTTACCCTGGTTCGCCGCTGGAGTCGTTCCCGTGACTGACCAGACCTGGCCTGATGAGTGGTTGGTCACGGCCGCTCGGGAAGGTGACAGCGCGGCGATCACCGCACTGGTATCGGGCTCCTATCCGCATGTGCGGCGGTTCGCTCACACGCTGTGCGCCTCCGCCGAAGACGCGGAGGACGCCGCGCAGGAGGCGCTGATCATCCTCTATCGGAAGATCGGAACATTGCGGGCCTCCGGCGCGCTGGCGTCGTGGATGTTCCGCATCGTCCGCAACGAATGCTTGCGGCAGTGGCGAATGGTGACACGGCAGCTCGAACCGATACCGGATTCCGCTGTGGCGTCGGCCGAGGACGAGGCCGTGCAGCGGCTCGAAGCCGGCCGGGTGGCGGCGGTGATCGCCGCGCTGCCCGCCGACCAGCGGCGGGTGCTGATCATGCGAGACGTTCAGGGATACAGCGGCCGGATGGTCGCCGGAATGCTCGGCCTCAGCGTCGCGGCGATGAAGTCGCGGCTACACCGCGCCCGAGCGACGGTCCACCACCAGCTGCGGGACACATCGCACCCAACTCCAGAAAGGAGCGGACAAAATGACTGACGATCGGAACTTCGCCAGCGCCTCGGTGCCCCGACACCTGGTACGCGGACTCGTGGGATTCGGCACGCTGATCGGCGCAATTGCGCTCATGCCGGTATTCGGGGCGTTCAGCTTGCTGCTCGCACCGGCCGGCCTGCTCGCGCTGCGCGGGTGCCCGACCTGCTGGGCGATCGGACTGATGCAAACCGTCTCGAGGGGCCGGCTGCAGCGTTCGTGTGTCACCGGTCAGTGTCAACTGACCGGTGCCGGGCACGTTCGGTCCGGACACGGCGATACGCAATCGGGCACCTGCCTCGGCCGGTAGCGTCTTCCGCTGGTTACGCACCTACACCCCAGTGCCGCCGTCGGGCAACGAGCGGGCAGGATGTTCGGGCGGCCTGTGCATCTCAACGGCCTGAGATGCGTCTCCAGGCGCGCCCGAACATCCCGCGATCGGCGGAATCAGTCGTTGAGCAGGGCGCGGGACATGACCAGACGCTGGATCTGGTTGGTGCCTTCGTAGATCTGGGTGATCTTCGCGTCGCGCATCATGCGCTCCACCGGGAAATCGGTGGTGTAGCCGGCGCCGCCGAAGAGCTGGACGGCGTTGGTGGTGACCTCCATGGCGACGTCGGAGGCGAAGCACTTGGCGGCGGCGGAGATGAAGCCGAGATTCTTCTCGCCGCGCTCGGCGCGGGCGGCCGAGGTGTAGACCATGAGGCGAGCCGCCTCGATCTTCATCGCCATGTCGGCGAGCATGAACTGGGTGTTCTGGAAGTCGGCGATCGACTTGCCGAACTGCTTGCGGTCCTTGGTGTAGTCGATGGCCGCGTCCAGCGCACCCTGGGCCAATCCGACGGCCTGCGCGCCGATGGTCGGCCGGGTGTGGTCGAGGGTCTGCAGCGCGGTCTTGAAACCGGTGCCCGGCTCGCCGACGATGCGGTCCCCCGGCACTCGGCAGTGTTCGAAGTACAGCTCGGCGGTGGGCGAACCCTTGATGCCGAGCTTGTGCTCCAGCGGGCCGACTACGAAGCCCTCGTCGTCCTTGTGCACCAGGAACGCCGAAATGCCGTTGGCACCCTTGTCCGCGTCGGTCACCGCCATGACGGTGTACCAGGAGGACTTACCGCCGTTGGTGATCCAACATTTGGAGCCGTTGATGATCCAGTCGTCACCCTCCCGCTTGGCCCGGGTGCGCATACCCGCCGCGTCGGAACCGGCCTCGCGCTCGGACAGCGCGTAGGAGGCCATCTCGCCGTTGACGATGTCGGGTAGGACCTTCTGCTTCAGCTCCTCGGAGCCGTTCAGGATCAGGCCCATGGTGCCGAGCTTGTTGACCGCGGGGATCAGCGAGGAAGAACCGCAGACCCGGGCGACCTCTTCGATCACGATGCAGGTCGCGACCGAGTCCGCACCCTGGCCGCCGTATGCCTCTGGCACGTGCACCGCGTTGAAGCCGGAGGCGTTGAGTGCGGTCAACGCCTCCTCGGGGAAGCGGGAGTTGCCATCGACGTCCCTGGCGTGCGGGGCGATTTCTTTCTCCCCGAGACCGCGGATGGCGGCACGCAGCTCATCGTGGAAGTCCGCGAGCTTGAACAGGTCGAAATCGGGGTTTCCCGCCATTGGGCTCACTCCTGGTCGTCGGTCGTGATCGCTGGTTCCGCGGAGCGGGAGTCAGCTACTCGGCACTCAGTGCCATGTTCACATGAAGTATACGCGAACAGGCACCACTTACTAGGGGAGACACAATGGCACTAAGTGTCAGATTGGTCGCACTTTCCTCTGATCACAACGTTCTCAGCTTGCGGGCGAGCAGATCGGCGATCTGTCGAGGCGCGATGTCGCGGGGGAACACCGCGACGACCAGCTCGTCGGTGTTCGATTCGCGCCGTGCGCCGCGCGGAATCGCGGCCAGCTCCAGGCGCAGATCCGCGGTGCCCGCGGCCGACTCGCCGCGCACCATCCGGCGCAGCAGGTAATTGTGCGTCGTCGTGACGGCCGCGGCGAACTGCACCCGCGCCAGATCCGGCACCTCGGGCAGCCGCTCGCGCAAATAGTCGGTGAACAACCGCTCATAGCGGAAGACGGTGACGATCTCCCGCTCGCGCAGCGCCGGCGCCTGGCGCACCACCCGATAGCGGCGCGCCGCGATCTCCCGCCACTGGGTGAACCGCTCGAATACCTGCACCACCGCGTCGCACACCGCTTCCCACGGATCTGCGCGCGACGCCGCGAGGAACTCCGCCGCCTGCGCCAACTGCGACTCGTGATCGGCGAAGATCACGTCTTCTTTCGACCGGAACTGCCGGAAGAATGTCCGCCGGGAAATTCCCGCCGCCTCCGCGATCTCGTCCACCGTCGTCGCTTCGTACCCCTTCTCCGCGAACAATCGCAATGCCTGATCCACAACGGTGAGCCGGAACTGTGCAGGGTCGCCGCCCCGCGGCCGGGCGATGTCGCCAATAGTCACGAACTCACCGTAGCCAGCCGGCAAGGGGGCGGATTCCCCACAGTGAAGTTCACCCGGTGGCGCTCAGCCCAGAAGTTTTGTGCGGAGGGCGTCGTCCTTTTCCAGGACCATCTGTTCGAGTCCGGCCTGGAACTGTTCCATTCGTATGCGCACAGCCGGGTCGTAGGTGGCGAGGATGCGGGCGGCGAGCAAGCCCGCGTTGCGTGCGCCGCCGATGGAGACCGTGGCGACGGGCACGCCCGCGGGCATCTGGACGATCGACAGCAGCGAGTCCATGCCGTCGAGGTACTTCAGCGGGACGGGCACGCCGATCACCGGCAGCGGGGTGACCGCGGCGACCATGCCGGGCAGGTGAGCGGCACCGCCCGCGCCCGCGATGATGACTTTCAGTCCGCGGCCCACGGCGTCCCGCGCGTAATCGAGCATGCGTTGCGGGGTGCGGTGTGCCGAGACGACGCCCACCTCGAAGCGAATGCCGAACTCCGCCAACGCTTCCGCGGCGGCCTCCATGGTCGGCCAGTCGGAGTCGCTGCCCATGATCAGGCCGACCGCCGGAGTCACTGCCACTGCTTCACTCATGCGGATCCCATCCGTCGGTCCAAACAGCGTGCGACATCCAGTGCGCCGCACGCTCGGCCTTCTCCCGAACCTCGGCCACATCGTCGCCGAGGATGTTGACGTGCCCGATCTTGCGGTCGGGCCGCTCGACCTTGCCATACAGGTGCACCTTGGCATCGGGCATCCTGGCGAACAGGTGGTGCAGCCGCTCGTCCATCGACATGGCCGGAGACTGCGGCGCGCCGAGGATGTTGACCATCACGGTCACCGGCGCCAGCGGGCTGGTGTCGCCGAGCGGGTAGTCCAGCACGGCCCGCAGATGCTGCTCGAACTGACTGGTGCGCGCGCCGTCCATCCCCCAGTGCCCCGAATTGTGCGGGCGCATGGCCAGCTCGTTCACCAGTAGCGCGCCGTCGTCGGTCTCGAACAACTCCACCGCCATGGCCCCGACGACACCCAGCTCCTCGGCGAGGTTCAGTGCCATGGTCTCCGCCTCGGCGGCGCGGTGCTCCGGAAGGCCGGGCGCAGGCGCGATCACCACGACGCACTGACCGTTGCGCTGTACGGTCTCCACCACCGGCCAGGTCGCCGCCTGCCCGAACGGCGAACGCGCCACCATCGCCGACAGCTCCCGCTTCAGGTCGACCTTCACCTCCGCGAGCAGCTGCACGCCGTATGCGAGCTGGTCGGTGACGATCGTCTCGGCCGCCGCGGCGGAATCGGGCAGCCAGACGCCGCGCCCGTCGTAGCCGCCGCGCACCGCCTTCAGCACGATCCGCCAGTCGTGTTCCGCCCCGAACCGCACCGCGTCGGCCACCGAAGTCACCGGCGTGAACGCGGGCACGGGGAGCCCGAGTTCGGTGAGCTTGGTGCGCATGGCCAACTTGTCCTGTGCGTAAACCAGGGCCTGCGGCGGCGGCTGGACATTCACGCCCTCGGCGACCAGCGCCTCCAGATGCTCGGTCAGCACGTGCTCGTGGTCGAAGGTCAGCGCGTGCGAGCCGACCGCGGCCTTTCGCAGCGCGGTCAGATCGGTGTGGCTGCCGAGCACCACCTCGGGGCTCACCTGCGCAGCCGGGTCGTCCGGGTTCTCCGCGAGCACGCGGAGCCGCTGGCCCAGCGCGATCGCCGCCTGGTGGGTCATACGCGACAACTGTCCGCCACCGACCATGGTGACGGTGGGCATGGTTGACGGATCGAAAGAACGTGCGCTCACGTCGGACAATACTGTCACGTCCGGTGCGAACGAGCCGTACCGGTACACTCCGGTCTTGTGACATTCGTCGACGAGGTGGTCAGCGTCCTCCCCAAGCCGCTGCAAGACATCGCGTACCGGCAGCGGGAATTGATCAAGTTCGCGATCGTCGGCGCGACCACCTTCGTGATCGACAGCGGCATCTTCTACATGCTGAAGTGGACGGTGCTCGCCGAGAAACCGGTCACCGCCAAGATCATTTCCGGCGTCATCGCCGTGATCGCGTCCTACATCCTCAACCGGGAATGGTCGTTCAAGAACCGGGGCGGACGCGAACGCCATCATGAGGCAGCGCTCTTCTTCGGCGTCAGCGGCGTCGGCGTTGTGCTCTCCTTCACGCCGCTGTGGATCTCCAGCTACGTTTTCGATCTGCGCCAGCCCAATGTGAGCTTCACCCTCGAGAACGTCGCCGACTTCATCAGCGCCTTCGTCATCGGCAACCTGCTGCAGATGGCCTTCCGTTTCTGGGCGATGCGCCGCTGGGTCTTCCCCGACGAAATGAACGAGATCGTCGCGGAATTCGAGGACCTCGTGGAAGAGGAATTCGGCCACAGCTGAGTCACCTCGGCTCGGCAACCACCGAGTTGGGCGCCCGGTACGCCGACGACCCGAGGAAAACCGCGAACAACGCCGGCCTGCGTCGCTGCAATTCCAGGCGACCGCCGTCGGCCTCGACCAGCGCCCGCGCCAGCGCCAGTCCCACGCCGGTAGAACCGCCTGCCGAGAACCCCCGATCGAAGATGTGCGGCGCCAGCTCGTCGCGTACCCCGTCGCCCTCGTCTGCGACTTCGACACATACCAGCGGCTCGCGATCACCGCCCGGCCGCACCGTGCGCACCGATACCGTGCAGGTCCCGCCGCCATGCATGAGCGCGTTGTCCACCAGCACTGCCACCGCCTCGCGCAGCCGCGAGCCGGTGAGCGGCGCGCGCAGCGACTCGTCCCCGATCAGCGTCAGCGTCCGGCCCGCCTCGGCGAACGGGTGGGTCCATTCGGCGATCACGCCGCGCAGCTCGTCCATGACCGGCACCGGATCGCGGTCCGCCGCGTCCTCGTCCCGCGAGGCCCGCACCAGATCGTCGATTGCTTCGGTGAGCCGGTCCACCTGGGCCATCGCCTCCTCGGCCTCGTGTACCACCTCCGGATCGGAGTGCGCGGAGAGCTCGTCCAAGCGCAGCCGCACGGCGGTAAGCCTGCTGCGCAGCTGGTGCGACACATCGGCGACCAGGGCGTGCTCCCGCTGCAGCCGCCCGGCGATCTCCACCGTCGCCGAATCGAGCACGTCCGAGACGCGGTCCAGTTCCGAGATACCGTGTCTACGCGCATCGGGCCGGAAATCGCCCATCGCCAGACGCGCAGCGCGCGCCGCGACGTCGCGCAGCGGATCGGCCACCCGGCGGGCGGTGACCACCGCGACCGCAACCGCCGCTCCCAGCGAGGCGAGCACCGCGAGCCCCACCACCGCAACCGCCTGACGTTGCATGGCGTGCATCGGCGCCGAGGGCACCTCCAGGCGCAGCGACCCCGATGTGCCCATCGACAGCGACTCCACCAACGGGTCGGACACATCGTTCGCCCCGACGTCCTGCCGGGAGGCGTTGTCCTGCGGCGACGGGTAGACGATGGTGAGCTTGCCGTTCTCGGGCACCAACGGTGCCACCGACCGTGTGTCCAGCTCGCCGAGCACCGTGCCGTCGCCGCGCTCCTGCGCGATGATCTCCGCGGCCATCCGGTCCAGCCGGTTCTGCAAGTCGTTGCGGGTGATGTCCTCCACCCACAGCCAAGCCGTATAGATGAGCGGCACGCCGAGCACGACCGTGGTGAGGGTCAGCACGGTGAGCATCGAACGCAGAATCCGACGACGCATGTCAGTCGGTGTTCAGTCGGAAGCCGACACCGCGGACGGTGACGATGCGCCGCTCGGCCATCGGGCCTTCGTCGCCGATCTTGCGGCGCAGCCAGGACATGTGCATATCCAGGGTCTTGGAGCCGCGCAGCTCGGCGTCACCCCACACCTCGCGCAGGATGGTCTCGCGTGGCACCACCTGCCCGGCCCGGTCGATCAGCACCTTGAGTAACTCGTATTCCTTGTTGGCCAGACCGATTTCGACGCCGTTCACCAGCACCCGTCGCGCCGCCGGTTCCATACGGATGCCGCCGACTTCGATCGCGTCGTCACCGATTCCGCTGCGGCGCAACAATGCTCGCACCCGGGCCAACAGCTCGGCGAGCCGGAAGGGCTTGCCGACGTAGTCGTCGGCGCCCGCGTCCAGCCCGACCACGAAGTCCACCTCGTCGGTGCGCGCGGTGAGCATCAGCACGGCCAGATCCGCGCCGCGGGCGCGCACCTGACGACACACCTCCAGCCCGTCCATGCCGGGCAGGCCGAGGTCGAGGATGAGCAGATCGTGGTCGCCCTCCAGTGCCCGCTTCAGCACGGCGGGCCCGAAACGCTCGACGGTCACCGAATAACCCTCACGCCCGAGTGCGCGCGACAGCGGCGCGGCGATGGCCTCGTCGTCCTCGGCCAACAGTACAGCGGTCATCTGCCCAGGTTACGGCTTATCGGTAGCCGCCACGGTCGTCCCAGCCGCCGCGACCGCTGTGGCCGCGCTCCACCTCGAACACCTGGTGATACAGCAGCGCGTGCACCTGCTGCACGGCCGGGATGTCGTCGTACTCGAGCGGTTCGGAGGAGGACGACTCGATGATCAGCGTCCCGGTCCCGAGCATCCGGTCGAACAGCCCGTGCCGGAACTGGACACTCGAGATCCGGCTCATCGGAATGTCGATGCCGGTGTGTGTGAGCACGCCCTGGCGCACGAGCACTCTTCGGTCGGTGATGATGAAATGCGTCGACTTCCAGCTGACAACCGGTGCGACACAACGCCATCCGAGAACGACCAGGTACACCACCAGCACCGCGATCAGCAGCACGGATCGTGTGCTTTCCTCGGCTTTGCGTGAGATGAGCCCGCCCGCGAAACCGGCGAGTGCGGTGGCGACGATGAGCGTCACGATGGGCCAGAACAGCATTTTCCAATGCGGATGACGATGGAGTATCAGCTGTTCTTCGGGCGCCAGCACATCCTCCGGATAACCCATGTCAGGCACCCTACCGCGTGCGGATGCCGGAATAGCCGACAGTGCAGCGCGTGGTGCTACACAATCGTCTGCCAGCGTGTCGATTCCGCAATGTTCGCCGGGGAGACCGTCTACCCCGCCTTCCAGCCCGTCTAACGCATTCAGCCCCCGCACTTTCCGGTTCCCGAGCGATCGGGAAGTGCGCACTCGAGTGGGTCAGTTCTCCGCGCGCAGATGGGCGACGTCGGCCGCGGATACCGCCTGGTCGCCGATGAGCAGGCGGCCGGCGTCGTCGACGCCGTCGGCCACGCCGGTCAGCACCTGGCCGCCGGGCAGCTCGGCCCGGACCTGGGCGCCGATCGTGGCGCACCGTTCGCGGTAGGCGGCGGCCAGCTCGGCGTTCGCCCAGTTCCCGTCACGCCACGCGGTGAAGCGGCGGGCGAATTCGGCCAGCAGCGACCGCACCAGCACCGTGCGGTCGGTCTCCTTCGCGCCCGCAAGGGTGAGCGACGTGGCATGCGGCACCGGCAGTTCCGCCTCAGTGAGGCTCACGTTGAGTCCGACTCCGATCACCACGGCCGGCGCGCCGCCACCTGCCGCGACCTCGGCGAGGATGCCCGCGACCTTGCGTCCGTCGATCAGCACGTCGTTCGGCCACTTGAGGTCCGCGGCGACTCCCGCCGTTGCGCGCAGCGCGTCCACCACGCTGACGCCGGTCAGCAGCGACAGCCAGGCGAGCAAGGTCGGGTCGATCCCGCGCAACCGCACCAGCAGCGACATCGCGATCTGCGCCCGCGGCGGGCTGACCCAGGTCCGCGCATGTCGACCGCGGCCGTGCTCCTGCGTCTCCGCCAGCAACACCAGGCGATCGGCGTCCGGCTCGCCCGCCCGCGCGATCAGGTCCGCGTTCGTGGACCCGGTCGTCTCCACCACGTCGATATGGGAGAAGAACGACAGCTCGGGCGACTCGATGACACTGCGCCGCAATTGCTCTGCATCCAACGGTGGCCTCTGCACACCGGGCAGGCTACTCGCCGCGCTATCCGACGAGGTCGTACACGCCGATCCGGTCGCCTGCCGCCATCGCCACCCCATCGCCTTCCGCGGACTCGCCCTCGACGGATTCGGCCCAGTATTCGGGGTCGACGTACTTCGCCTCGGTCTGCTCGGTCCGCATCCACGCCGCGGCGGCGGCGTATTCGGTGACCGTCCTGCTCCATTCCCACATTGCGGGCTCCTCCCCTGAGCTCGAAAATCGGTCGTTATCAAGCTATCTGGACACCCCCCGGCGGCGATACTCGTTTTCCGCCGATGGCGCCCGTCGATCGACCGGGAACTTTGCGCTCCGCAACCTGATCTAGCTGGGGTTTTACTCGCCGGTAGCCCGGCCTCGGTTAGAAAGAAGCACTGGCACTCGTTACACTCCGGAGCCATGACGAGTGTCCAGCAGCAGCCCGCTTCAGGTCCGGCGGGCTCCCCCGATATCCACACCACCGCCGGGAAGCTGGCTGACCTGCGGAATCGGCTGGAAGAGGCCAAGCACCCGATGGGTGAGGCCGCCGTCGACAAGGTGCACGCGAAGGGCAAGATGACCGCCCGCGAGCGCATCCTTGCCCTGTTGGACGAGGGCTCGTTCGTCGAACTCGACGCGCTGGCACGCCACCGCAGCGTGAACTTCGGCCTGGAGAACAACCGGCCGCTCGGCGACGGCGTGGTGACCGGCTACGGCACGATCGACGGCCGCGACGTCTGCATCTTCAGCCAGGACGTCACGGTGTTCGGTGGCAGCCTCGGCGAGGTCTACGGCGAGAAGATCGTCAAAGTGATGGACTTGGCCCTGAAGACCGGCCGTCCGCTGATCGGCATCAACGAGGGTGCGGGCGCGCGCATCCAGGAGGGCGTGGTCTCGCTCGGCCTCTACGGGGAGATCTTCCACCGCAACATCCAGGCCTCCGGCGTGATCCCGCAGATCTCGCTGATCATGGGCCCGGCCGCCGGTGGCCACGTGTACTCCCCCGCGCTGACCGACTTCGTGGTGATGGTCGACGGCACCAGCCAGATGTTCGTCACCGGGCCGGACGTCATCAAGACGGTGACCGGCGAGGACGTCACCATGGAGGACCTGGGCGGTGCGCACACGCACATGACCAAGTCCGGCGTCGCGCACTACGTCGCCTCCGGCGAGCAGGATGCGCTGGACTACGTCAAGGACCTGCTGTCCTACCTGCCGAGCAACAACCGGGCCGAGGCGCCGCGGTTCCCGGCCACCGACCCGATCGCCGGCGCGATCGAGGACTCGCTCACCGACGAGGACCTCGAGCTGGACACGATCATCCCAGACTCACCGAACCAGCCCTACGACATGCACGAGGTGATCCGTCGTCTGCTGGACGACGACGAGTTCCTCGAGGTGCAGGCCGAGCGCGCGATGAACGTCATCGTTGGCTTCGGCCGAATCGACGGCCGCAGCGTGGGTATCGTGGCCAACCAGCCCACCCAGTTCGCCGGCTGTCTGGACATCGACGCCTCGGAGAAGGCTGCTCGGTTCGTGCGCACCTGCGACGCGTTCAACATCCCGATCGTCACCCTGGTCGATGTTCCCGGCTTCCTGCCCGGCACCGGCCAGGAGTACAACGGCATCATCCGGCGTGGCGCGAAGCTGCTCTACGCCTACGGCGAGGCCACTGTGGGCAAAATCACGATCATCACCCGCAAGGCCTACGGTGGCGCCTACGACGTCATGGGTTCCAAGCACATGGGTGCGGACGTGAACCTCGCCTGGCCGTCCGCCCAGATCGCCGTGATGGGCGCTTCCGGCGCCGTCGGATTCGTCTACCGCAAGCAACTGCAGCAGGCCGCCGCGGAGGGCGGAGACGTCGATGCGCTGCGGCTCGAGCTGCAGAACGAGTACGAAGACACGCTCGTGAACCCGTACATCGCCGCCGAGCGCGGCTACGTGGACGCGGTCATCCCGCCGTCGCACACGCGCGGTCAAATCGTGTCGGCGCTGCGATTGCTCGAACGCAAAATGGTTACTCTTCCGCCGAAGAAACACGGCAACATCCCGCTGTGATCAAGCGATATCCTCGTAGGCCGCGCACACTTGCGCAAGACGCGATGAGTGGATCCGAGGATGATCTGCTTTGTTCGGGTATTTCGAAATATGGGAACGCCTGATCAATCAACGCGATCGAGGCAAAGAGAGGATCTGGCACCGTGACGACCGTGGCAGAAGAAGATGTATTGAGCGCCGTCGAACTGGAACTCGCAGTCGACCCGATCGTCGATCAGGTCCGAGTGGCCGCCGACGCGAACGCGGCCGCCGCGGTGCCGGCCGGAGCCACCGTGGAGCCCTTCTTCCGTGTAGTGAAGGGCGCACCTACCGACGAGGAACTCGCCGCGCTGGTATGCGTCCTGTCCGCCGTCGCCAACGGTGCGGCACCGGCGGGCCGGTCCGGTCCGGCGGACCTGTGGGGTCGCCCGACGCTGATGCACCGCGGCAGTTCGCCGTTCTCCCCGTACGCCTTCCCGCAACTGTCCCACCTGCGCGAGTGACGCGCCTGGTTCTCGCTTCCGCGTCCCCTGCCCGCAGGGAAGTTCTCCGTTCGGCGGGCATCGACCCGATCGTCCGAGTATCCGACGTGGACGAGGATGCGGTGGCCCGTGCCCTTCCCCATGACACCGCGCCCCAGCTGGTCGTGGTCGAGCTGGCCCGCGCCAAGGCGGCAGCCGTAGCCGCCGACATTCCCGAACTCGCCGCCGATTGTGTTGTGGTGGCCTGCGATTCGATGCTGCTCGTCGATGGCGAGCTGCAGGGCAAGCCATACACTCCCGAGGTCGCACGCGCCCGCTGGGGCTATATGGCGGGGCGCAGTGCGGACCTGGTGACCGGCCACTGTGTGCTGCGACTCCGGAACGGACAGGTCACCGCCGAGGCGGTCGACCACAGTTCCACCACGGTGCATTTCGCCGAGCCGGAGCCCGACGAGCTGGACGCCTACATCGCGACCGGCGAGCCGTTGCAGGTGGCGGGCGCGTTCACCCTCGACGGTTTGGGCGGCTGGTTCGTCGATCGCATCGACGGCGATCCGTCCAGCGTCATCGGAATCGGGCTACCACTGCTGCGCCGATTGCTTGATGACGTTGGGGTCGGAGTTACGCAGTTGTGGGGCCACACGGCCTGACGGCGCGGTCAGCGGCTCAGGAATCTCCACATCACCACCCGCGGGCACCGTCGCCGCCTCGTGGGCTTCGGCGTGCCGCGCGGCGATGAGTTCCAGTCGCGCCACACATAGCTCCGGCTCGACGAACGGATGCATCTGGACATCGACCTCGCCGCGCGCACCGTTGCGGTCGAGCACCTCTTCGATCAGGCCGAGATGCACGCCGCACACCACCTCGGAATGCGTCCGCGCGAGCTCGCGCAGCGGACAGGCCGTCAGCCGGATCAACACCCGCTCGTCGGTCTCCGAGGAAGGGTCGCGTTCCGGTGCGAAGCCGAGCTCCGACATCAGCGTCATGGTGACGTCTTTGGCGTCCTCCAGCGATTCGATCCGATGGTCACCGACATCGAGTTTGGCACCCCAGGACCGGCCTGCCGCGACGGCAGCCTCCGACCGACGCCGCGGATCCGGCCCCAACTGGTCAGCGAGAACCTGCGCCAAATCCTGGTAGCCGACCGATCGCTGTACGGCGCTGTATCCGATGCGCGGACGCCCGCGGCCGCGGGGTGGCTGCTGGAATTGCCGGACGAGGGATTCCCTGGTGAGCACGTCTAAGTGAAACCGAACCGTGGTGACGTGCTGTCCGGTGATCCTGGCCAGTTCTTGGGCATCGAGAGGTTCGCTGGCGCCACGTAGGATCGCGAGCAGTCGCCGCCGCGGCCAAGAATCGGACATAGCTCACCCCTCCTCTCGGGAGACTTTATCGGATGTAGGTGCCATTAATTCGCCCCTCAGCCGATTTGTGATCTGAAACGAGAGTCACTATCGCCTCACACCATCGCTGTGAGACCCGAAGCGCCGTCACCACCGCCTACACACGCGTGAAGGACCACTCCGTGGCTGTTACTCCGGATCCTCATTCCTCATTCGGTTCCTACGCACATCCTCACCGACTAGTAACCACCGAATGGCTGTCGGCAAACATCGGTACGAAGGGACTCGAGATCATCGAGTCCAACGAAGGACATATTGCTCTACGACATCGGGCACGGTCCCGGCGCCACGAAGCTTGGATTGGCGACGCGATCGGAACGATCCGGTCACGCCCGACTATATCGACGGAATCCGCTTCACCGAACTGATGCGCGCCAAAGGAATCGCAGTCGACGACACGGTGGTGATCTACGGCGGTCGAGGCAAAGCGCAGGCGGCGCACACGGCATGGGTCTTCACCTTGTTCGGGCACGAAAACGTGTGATTGCTCCACGGTGGGCGGGCGGCATGGATCTTCGAAGCACGCGACACGACCTTCGAGCCCGCGCACGGTGTCGGCCGCGAGTACCCGACCGTGCGCCGCGACGGCAGCACCACCCGCTTCGACACCGTCCGCAACTACGACGTTCCTGGACCGAATAGGGCAACGCGGTGCGGATGCCGATCGCCAAGGGAGATGATTCCGGCGAGGTCCCTTCGGGCGCCTCGCGGCGCGCCCGCAGCAGGTAGGGCGGGCCGCGGTCCCGAACACCACCCGCGTAGGTTGTGATCTGCGACCTACTGTTGAGTAGGGCTAGCCGAGTTCGGTGTCTGTTGGCAGACTGCCTACACTCGCCCGAGACGTAAGTTTGTCGATTTCGGGAGCGGAGCCCTGCGCAGCGACCCCACCCCCCGCGAAGCGACCAAAGATTGCACACAGGAGGCTCAGTGCCCAGCCATGCCAGCGCACGGATCACGAAGGTACTCGTAGCTAACCGAGGCGAAATCGCGGTGCGCGTAATCCGGGCGGCCAAGGACGCCGGCATCGGCAGCGTCGCGGTATATGCCGAGCCGGACGCCGATGCCCCGTTCGTGAAGCTTGCCGACGAGGCCTTCGCCCTTGGTGGGCAAACCTCGGCCGAGTCGTACCTCGTGTTCGACAAGATCCTCGATGCTGCTGCCAGGTCCGGCGCCGACGCCATCCACCCTGGCTACGGCTTCTTATCGGAGAACGCCGATTTCGCCCAGGCCGTCATCGACGCCGGGCTGATCTGGATCGGCCCTTCACCGCAATCGATTCGCGACCTGGGTGACAAGGTCACCGCGCGCCATATCGCCGAGCGCGCGAACGCGCCGATGGCCGCGGGCACCAAGGACCCGGTCAAGAACGCCGACGAGGTTGTGGAGTTCGCGAAGAAGTACGGCGTTCCGGTCGCCATCAAGGCCGCGTTCGGCGGTGGCGGTCGTGGCATGAAGGTCGCGCACTCCATCGAGGAGATCCCCGAGCTGTTCGAGTCGGCCACCCGCGAGGCGACCGCCGCCTTCGGCCGCGGCGAGTGCTTCGTCGAGCAGTATCTGGATAAGGCCCGCCACGTCGAGGCGCAGGTCATCGCCGACAAGCACGGCAACGTCGTGGTCGCGGGCACCCGCGATTGCTCGCTGCAGCGGCGCTTCCAGAAGCTCGTCGAGGAGGCCCCCGCACCGTTCCTGACCGACGAGGTGCGTGCGAAGATCCACGCCTCGGCCAAAGCCATCTGCAAGGAAGCCCACTACTACGGGGCGGGCACCGTCGAATACCTGGTGCAGGGCGACACTGTCTCGTTCCTCGAGGTGAACACCCGCCTGCAGGTCGAGCACCCGGTCACCGAGGAGACCGCGGGCATCGACCTGGTGCGCCAGCAGTTCCGGATCGCCAACGGCGAAGAGCTGGAAATCAAGGAAGACCCCAAGCCGCGCGGCCACTCGTTCGAGTTCCGCATCAACGGCGAGGACGCGGGCCGCGGCTTCCTGCCCGCCCCCGGCCCGGTCGCGGTGTACAAGGAGCCGACCGGCCCCGGCGTCCGCGTGGACTCCGGCGTGGTGCAGGGCAGCGTGATCGGCGGTCAGTTCGACTCGATGCTGGCCAAGCTGATCGTCACCGGCGAGAACCGCGCACAAGCGCTGGAGCGGGCGCGACGCGCCCTGGCCGAGTTCGAGGTCGACGGCCTTGCCACCGTCATCCCGTTCCACCGGGCGATCGTCGAGGACCCGGCGTTCATCGGTGACGGCGAGACGTTCGAGGTCTACACCAAGTGGATCGAAACCGAGTGGGTCAATACTGTCGAGCCGTTCAGCGGGAGTGCCGCCGCAGCCGACGAGGACGAGGATCTGCCCAGGCAGAAGGTAGTCGTCGAGGTTGGTGGGCGCCGGGTCGAGGTGTCGCTTCCTGGCAACTTCACCGTGGGCGCCGGAGCCGCTGGAGYGGCGAGCAACGGCGCCGGGGTGATCCGCAAGAAGCCCAAGCCGCGCAAGCGGGGCGGCGCGGGCGGCGGCGCAGCCTCCGGCGACGCGGTGACCGCACCGATGCAGGGCACCGTCGTCAAGGTCGCTGTCGAGGAAGGCCAGTCCGTCGAGGCGGGTGACCTGATCGTGGTGCTCGAGGCGATGAAGATGGAAAACCCGGTCAACGCGCACAAGGCAGGCGTGGTCACCGGACTGTCGGTCGAGGCGGGCGCGGCGATCACCCAGGGCACGGTTCTCGCAGAAATCAAGTAGGCACAAGGCGAAGACCGTCTACGAGCGGGCGCTGGACACAACCTCCACGCCCGCTCTGTTCGTTCGCCGACTCTCCCTGGCTACGCGAGCTGCCTCGTCCCGGCCTGACACTCACGCGGCGGTGTCGTATCGTCGTTCGGTGACCAGCTCGAGCATTTCCCCTGTCGCGGAGGTGATCCGCGCCCGACATGCCTCGTCCAGCCGTGCCGACGGGCATCGGCTCGTGCTCGTCGTCGAGGGTGGCGGCAGCCGCGGCGTCTACTCCAGCGGCATGGTGTCCGCGCTGGAGGAGCTGAGGCTCGCCCGGGTCTTCGATGCGGTCTACGGCACGTCCGCGGGCGCGATCAACGGTGCCTGGCTGCTGTCCGGGCGCGCGGTGCTCGGCACACGCCCGTGGACCGATCCGGAGATCATGCGGCGAGCCATCGACCCGGCTCGCCTGCTGCGCGGAGGTCCCGCGTTCGACCTGCGCTACCTGGTGCACCAGGTGTACGACGGCATCGAGCCGATGGACTTCTCTGCGATCCTGACCAACCCCACAACGTTTCATCCGATCGCCACCGACACCCGCACCGGTCAGGCGGTCGACCTGCACCCGCACATCACCGACAAGCGCACGCTCCTGCGCGCGCTGCGTGCCTCGGCGGGATTGCCCATCCTGGCCGGGCCGCCGGTCCCCCTCGGCGGCTCCACCTACTTCGACGGCGGCCTGTCCGAAACCGTGCCGATTCGCGCCGCCGTTCGCGCGGGCGCCACCCACGCGCTGGTCCTGCGCACTCGCCGCGTAGACGAGAAACGCCCGCCCGCCTCCCGGCTGCACCGGATCGTGGGCGGAGGCTACCTGCGCGCCGCAGCCCCCGGCGCGTACCGGGCCTGGCTGGAACGCCCCAACCAGCAGGACATCGAGGACAGGGCGCTGGCCGACCTCGGCGACTCCGTCCTGCAGATCCACCCTCCAGTCGGGTCTCCCGACGTCGACAGCACGGCCCGCGACACCACCCTGCTGGCCCGCGCCCTGGGTATCGGCCGCCAAGCGGTCCGCACGGCTCTCGCCGACACCGCCCGCGTCGCTTGACGCGTCTCCGACCGACGGACTCGGGCGTCGCGGCTGCGTCAGTTGAGGTGCACCTGTACGCCGTTGGAGAGGAAGAAGTCGTGGAGTTCGAGGTGGTCGGGGCTGGCTTGCGGCGGTAGATCGAAGACCAGTTGGGTGGTGGCCGACTGGCCAGGGCGCAGCTCGAACGAATAGCCGAGGCGCTGTTGGGTGTTCTGCCACATGGTGGCGGTGGCATTGTGCTCGAAGGGGGTCCCCTGGGCGTCGAACAGGCGCTGGCCCATCGGCAGGAACCACTTCACCTCGTCGGAGATGTTGCGGACGGCGAGGGTGACTATCAGGAACGAGCCTGCGGCCGTCTGCAATCCGACCCGCGACACGTCCGCGTCGACCTTCGTCACGACGAACTCGAATTTGCCGTCCCGGACCGGGATGTCCACCGAGGCCGGTGCGGCAGGCCCCGGCAGCGACCGATCCTTCGGCGGTCCGGGATGCTCGTCGGCACGCACCGAGGGCGGCGAGGCGGGCGCACCGCCACCCGAATCACTCGTCTTGCTCCCGACGGCGATCAGCGCGAAACATCCGGCGGCAAGCGCGAACGGTGCCAGGAAGATCACGATCAGCGCACCGATCACCTTCGACATCGAGCTCCGCCGCCGCGGCCGTCGCCGCAGCGCCGGGACGAGCGGGCGTGCCTGAGGAGGCCGGTAGGCAGGACGGTTGACCGGAGCGGGGAAGACCCTGCGCGCGGGCGTGCCCGCCCGCGGATACGGCAGCGGCAACGGGGCATGCCTCGGGGCCAGCACCCGCGCCGGGAGTGCGAGCAGCCGCGCCTGCCATCCGCCTGGGTTCGGCCCGGTGCCCGACTGAACCGCCGGATACGGTCCGTTCGGGTACCACTGCTGTGCGCCTGAATGCTGCTGCCCAGCAACCGGATATACCGCACCCGCACGCACCTGTGGTTGTCGCGCATCGAAATACGGCCGGTAATTGCGCTGCGGCGCATCGGGAGGAGCGGCAGCATTCGGATCATGCTGTCCCACAACAGAATTTACTTGTGGCGCGATCAGGGAGATGTCGAGCCTCGTCGCCACCAAGGTCGGCGTCGGCCCCGGCTCCGGCAGGACCTTCGTCGGCGTCGGTCCGGCGAGCGCCGCGGGAGCCTGCCCTGGGTGCGGCGAATGTTCCGCAGCGGGTTCGTCGGTCAGGAACTTCGTTGCCGGGCGGCCGGGTTCGGGGAGGTGCGTGGTCGGCGGCATCGAGTCAGCGGCGGGAACCGGTGCGGTCTGCGCTGGGACGGGCGCACCGATCGCCGCGCGCGCGGCGGCGGCGAATGCGCCTGCGGTGGAGAATCGTTCGGCCGGGTCCTTGGCCAGACCACGGTCGATGACGGCGTCGAGCTCGACCGGGACGTCGATGCGGGCCGAGCTGGCGTGCGGCGGTGCCGACATCAGGTGGGCGTGCATCTGCTGGGCGGGATCGGTGTCGCCGTAGGGCCGGGATCCGGTCAGGCATTCGTAGAGCACGCAGGCCAGCGAGTAGACGTCCGCGCGACCGTCCACGTTGCCGGTGAACCGCTCCGGAGCCATGTACGCCAGGGTGCCGATCGCCATGCCGGTGGTGGTCACGGCCGTCTGCCCCAGCCCCTGTGCGATGCCGAAGTCGATCAGGTAGGTGAAGCCGGTGGGATGAACGACGATGTTGGACGGTTTGACGTCGCGGTGTACCAGCCCGGCCCGATGCGCCACGTCGAGCGCGACCGCCACATGTCCGACGAGGCCGACTGCGACGTCCGGTGCCAGCGGCCCCTCGGCCGCCATCCTGCGCGCCAGGTCGGTGCCCTCGACGAACTGCATGTCGATGTAGAACCGACCGTCGATCTCGCCGAAGCGGTGAATCCGCGGCACGTGCGGATCGCGCAACGCGGCAACGGCCTCGGCTTCGCGCTCGAACCGCTTGCGATATCCCCCAGCGACCGCGAGTTCGGCGGGCAGGAGTTTCAGCGCCACCCATCGCGTCGCAGTAGTGTCGTACGCCAACCAGACCTGCCCCATGCCGCCCTTGCCGAGCAGCCGCTCCAGCCGGTAACCCCCGAATCGCACCTCCCCCATCGCGAACCTCCAGTCACCGTTGACATCTGGCGGACCCGGCCTTCGCCCGAACGAGCCGACAACGGAAATCAGCAGCTCACCATACGAATACCGAAAAAATCCATCCTCTTTCGGAGCCTAACCGCACCCGGCCGCGCGCACCACTGTGGGCTGGACGACAGTCCGGCGACACTCGTCTACTTATCTGCGTGGCTTGTCCGGCTTGCCGTTGCCGTGGTTCGAGTGGCCCGGCTTGTCCGCCCGCTAGCCTTTTCCTCATGGAGGAGTTACCCGAAATTCGGATCGGCACCGCAGAACGTGAGCAGGCGATGCGGCGACTGTCCGATCATTTCGCAGCCGGGCGGCTCAGCGTCGCGGAATTCGACGAGCGCAGCGGCGTAGTGGCCAAGGCGCTCACCCGTGGCGATCTGGACAAGGTGTTCACCGATCTCCCCGCCGAGCCCGTGACAGTGGCGACGCTGCCCGACGATCGGGCCGGCGGATTTCTCGCCGAATGGCCTGACCGGGTGATCGCCGCGATCCCGATCGTCGCGGTCATTCTGTTCTTCACCACCGGCAGTTGGCTCTGGTTCCTCGCCATCCCGCTCGCGGGGGCACTGTTCGGCACCCGGCGGCACCAGCGCGACGAGGAGGACAGGGACTGATGGAACCGATCGAGATCAACGCGGGCAGCTGGTATCTACGCGCCCTCCGCGCGGACGACCGCATCGATGACCGCCCCGCGCTGGCGGCCGGCGGGATCACCGACCCGGATTACGTAGCCCGGCGCAGCGCGGGCTGGGACGAGGAGACCTACTTCTCCTGGGCCGTCTGCGAACCGACCACCGCCGAGCTGGTGGCCGAGATCGGCGTGACGCCTGCGGGCGACGGCACCGCGAAGGTCACAGGATGGGCGCGGCCCGGCTACCAGCCGGCGCTGGACACCGGGATGACCACCGTCCGTCGCTTTGTCGAAGGTGGATTGGGCCTGCGCCCAGTCGTCTCCTGACCTGTCTCCGAGCACGAGGGCGGCCCCTCCTTCGGCTTCCTCATCCGCAGGCACGCATGCGTGCCTGCGACGCCGAGTTTCGCGCTGGTGTGCTTTCTTGTGTCGCACAAGCGCTTCGGCCACGTGTATGGTGTCAGCGCATAACACCGGTGTGTCCGGTGGAATAGCGTCCGGGCTGGGGCCAGATGGTGAGCCCGTGCGGTCCCCGGCCGACGCGAATGCGCGCCAGCAGGTTCCAGCTGACGATGTCGATGACGTATACCTCGCCATGGTGGCGACCGGTGGCCCAGAAGACGCGGCCGTCCGCGGAGATGTTGCCCATGTCCGGACTGCCGCCCCCGGGCACGAACCACTTGTGCACCAGCGCATTCGCCGCGAAATCCCAGACCGAGATGCTGCCTTCGTGCCGGTTGGTGATAAGCATCCGCCTGGAGTCGCGGGTGACGTAGAGCCCGTGCGTCCCTTTGCCGGTTGGTACGAACCCGATGTTGTCGAAGGTGTGCGCGTCGACCGTGTAGATACCGTTCGCGACCATGTCGGCGACGAAGAAGGTGTGGCCGTCCGGCGACAGCTTCACATCCTGCGGCTTTCCGGAGCGGCCGCCCGGCAGGTCGATCATCTTGACGACTCTGCGCTCGGCGACGTCGAAAACCAGCATCCGGCCGACGAATTCGCACGAGACCAGAGCGAAACGGCCGTCGGCGGTGAAGTCCATGTGGTCGACGCCGGCACAGTCGGGCACCGCGAGAGCGTGCACCTGCAGCCAGGTCCGTGGGTCGTAGAAGTCCAGCGACTTGTCCGCCTCCGCGACGACCAGCGCATATCGGCCGTCCGGCGTGAAATACATGTTGTAGGGATCACGCACCGGAACCGGCTGCCCCGGCTTGCCGGTGCGCGGATCGATCGGCAACAGGCTGCCCCCACCCAGCGGCATGTAGTTGGTGACGAACAGCGTCTGCATGTCGTAGGACGGCACGACGTGCTGGGGTTCCAGGCCGCCCGCAGGGAAGGTGTCGATCACCTGGAAGGTGTTCGGATCGATCACCGACACCGTGTTCGACTCGCTGTTGGGCACGTAGACGAGCGGGCGGTGGTCGACCACGCTCGGGTGCAGCTCACGATTGGCCGCATATACGTCGGTCGGCGACAGCGGCGGCGGCATTCCAGGAAGCAGATCGGTCAGGTGCGGCGGAAACGCACTGGTGGTCCGGGTGGCGACCGAGGTGTCGGCCGTAGGGCCGGTCGCCGTGCCAGCGTCGCTGGTGGCGCAGCCTGCCACGGCTGCCAGCACGGCGAGGCAAACCACGATGTCGTGGGGGTGCGCCGCTGCGGTCCTTGCGCTGTCGGTTCACGCGCCGCACCGGGTGGTGAAGACGAGAGGATATGGCTGGGAAGCCTAGGAGGTGAATCCGGGATTCCGGCGCATCCGCGCCGAGGACACCGGAATGCCCGGACCATCCGTTATGCAGGTGATTCGACAGCGGTGAGCACCCTGTCCAGCGCGTCGACGGCCTCGTCCAGTTCGGCGGCGGTAACCGTCAACGGTGGGCGGAAGCGGATGCCCCGCTCCCCGGTGCCGAGGATCAGCACGCGCTCGCGCACGCGCAACGCGGTCAGCACCTCGTCGCGCAGCCCAGCCGAGGACAGTGTGATCGCGCACATCAGTCCGCGCCCCCGCGGATCACTGACGTCGGAGTGGTCGACAGCCAGCGATTCCAGCCGATCGAGTAGGTGTGCGCCGAGCAGACGGGACCGTTCGATCAGCTCGTCACGCTCGAGCACCTCGAGGATCCGCCGGGTGCGCACCATGTCGGTAAGGTTGCCGCCCCAGGTCGAGTTGAGCCGGGAGCTGACCACGAACACGTTGTCGGACACCTCGTCCAGGCGCCCGCCCGCCATCACGCCACACACCTGAGTCTTCTTGCCGAAGGCGACCACATCGGGCTCGAGCCCGAGTTGCTGGTAGGCCCAGGTGGTTCCGGTCATGCCGACACCGGTCTGCACCTCGTCGAGAACGAACAACGCGTCGTTTTCGTGACACAGCCGCTGCATGGCCTGCAGAAACTCCGCACGCAGATGCCGGTCGCCGCCTTCGCCCTGAATCGGCTCGGCGATGAAACATGCTATGTCGTGCGGGTATTCCGCGAAGGCGCGCCGCGCCTGGTCCAGAGCACTGGCCTCGGCGTCCTCGATGTCGAAGGCCTCGGTGTGGTACGGCGCCTTGATGCGGGGCCAGTCGAACTTGGGGAAGCGCGCGGTCTTCACCGGGTCGGTGTTGGTGAGCGACATGGTGTAGCCTGTGCGGCCGTGGAACGCGCCGGTCAGATGCAGCACTTTGGTGCCGAGTTCCGGTGCGCGGCCGTGAGATTCGTTGTGCCTGGACTTCCAGTCGAACGCGATCTTGAGCGCGTTCTCCACCGCGAGGCCGCCGCCGTCGACGAAGAACAGGTGCGGTAGCCGTGGATCGCCGAGCACCCGCACGAAGGTCTCGACGAAGCGGGCCATCTCGACGGTGTAGATGTCGGAGTTGCTCGGCTTGTTGAGCGCCGCGGTGGCGAGTTCGGCGCGGAACTCCTCATCGTCGGCGAGGTCGGGATGGTTCATGCCCAGCGCGTTGGACGCGAAGAAGCCGAACATATCGAGGTAGGAGCTGCCGTCACGTTCGTCGACGAGACGGCAGCCGCGGGACTGCCGTAGATCCAGCACCAAATCGAAGCCATCGGCAAGGATGCTGGCCGACAAGATCTCATGTACCCGGGCGGCGGGGGTGACCGCCGGGCGGGTGCGTTCCAGTTCGATGGTCACGCCCTGAGGGTACGTAAAAATTTACGAAATCTCTACAGAATAGAGGATTAATTACGCGCTATGACTACCTGTCATAGAATGTCTGCAAGATGATGGTGCTCCGGGTTCTGACATTGGCGGTCGCTCTGATCTCCTGCAGCAGCTGCTCGAGGTGCCTCGGGGACGCCACGCGCACGAGCAGGACGTAGCTCTCGTCGCCCGCGACCGAGTGGCACGCCTCGATACCGGGGATGTGCTGCAACACCGCGGGCGCGTCATCAGGCTGCGACGGGTCGAGAGGAGTGATCGCGACGAATGCCGACAAGAGCTGGCCGAGCGCTTCGGGATCGACGTGGGCGGTGTATCCGCGGATCACTCCGCGTGCCTCGAGTCGACGGACCCGTGATTGCACGGCGGACACCGACAAACTTGCCTTCTCGGCCAGATTCGACAGTGTGGCCCGTCCATCGGCCATCAGTTCACGAATCAGCAGGCGATCGATGTCATCGAGTACGGGTCGAGCCGGTGTATCCGCCATCAGCGAAGGCTAACTCAGGCGGCCCGCCTCGTGTCCGAAACCTGACCCCCACCCTCCCGCTATGTGGGATAGATACGCCGCGACGCGGCTGAAAGGTACAGCGGAACAACACATGACTGAAGTACTCGGCGCCAAGACCACCCAGGAACTCGCTGCTCGCACGGCCGCGGTATTGCACGGGCTCGGCGCGCGACTGCCCGAACCCGGTGCGCTGCCCGCGCGCACTCCGATCACCGGAGGACAGCTGCTGACCCTGCGAGCCAGCTCGCTCGACGAGGTCGATGCCGCGATCGGCCGGGCCGCCAGTGCATTCCAGGCGTGGCGCCGCGATCCTGCCCCCGCCCGGGCGGCGGTGGTGCGCAGACTCGCAGAGCTGCTCACCACGCACAAGAGCGAGCTGGCCGAGCTGGTGACGCTGGAGGCGGGCAAGATCCCCGCCGAGGCCGCGGGCGAGGTGCAGGAGATGATCGACATCTGCGAGTTCGCCATCGGACTTTCCCGGCAGCTCTACGGACATACGATGCCGTCGGAGCGGCCGGGACACCGATTGATGGAGACCTGGCATCCGCTCGGCGTGGTCGGGGTGATCTCGGCGTTCAACTTCCCCGTCGCGGTGTGGGCTTGGAATACGGCGGTCGCGCTGGTCTGCGGCGACACCGTGGTGTGGAAGCCGTCGGAGACCACACCGCTCACGGCGGTGGCCTGTCACGCCCTGCTGCGGCGCGCCGCCGTCGACGTCGGCGCGGATCCGGAAGTGCACCAACTGATTCAGGGCGCGAGCGAGGTCGGGTCCCGGCTGGTGGAGGACGAGCGGGTCGCGTTGGTCAGCGCGACCGGCTCAGTGCGGATGGGCCGGCTCGTCGCACCGCGGGTGGCCGATCGGTTGGGGCGCTGCCTGCTGGAACTGGGCGGCAACAACGGCGCCATCGTCACGCAGTCGGCCGATCTGGAGCTGGCGGCACGGGCGATCGTGTTCGCGGCGGCGGGCACGGCCGGGCAGCGGTGCACCACGCTGCGGCGCCTGATCGCGCACCGCGATGTGATCGGCCCGCTGGTCGACCGGCTCGAGCGCGCGTATCGGCAACTGCCCGTTGGCAATCCGCTCGACGACGGCGTGCTGGTCGGTCCGCTGATCGACGGCAGGGCCTATACCGGGATGCGCGCCGCGCTGGACCGGGCGGTCGCGGACGGCGGCGAACTGGTCTGCGGCGGCGAGCGAGTGGAGGGATTCGGCGACGACGCCTACTACGTGCGGCCCGCTATCGTGCGCATGCCCGCGCAGACCGCCGTAGTGCGCGAGGAGACCTTCGCACCGATCCTGTACGTGCTCACCTACGACGACTTCGATCGCGCGATCGCCTTGCACAACAAAGTGCCACAGGGCCTTTCGTCTTCGATCTTCACCACCGACCAGCGCGAGGCCGAGCGCTTCCTCGCCGCCGACGGCTCCGACTGCGGTATCGCCAACGTCAACATCGGCACCTCCGGCGCCGAGATCGGCGGCGCCTTCGGCGGGGAGAAGCAAACCGGCGGTGGCCGTGAATCCGGTTCGGACGCCTGGAAGGCCTACATGCGCCGGGCCACCAACACCGTCAACTACTCCACCGAACTGCCCCTCGCCCAGGGCATAAAGTTCGGCTGAGCAGCCCACCGCACCCCTGTCCACCTGCACGATTCGGCGTTACGCGCACACCTGTGTAGTGTTGTGCATACCGACGCGGGGTGGAGCAGCTCGGTAGCTCGCTGGGCTCATAACCCAGAGGTCGCAGGTTCAAATCCTGTCCCCGCTACAAAGACAGACGGCCCGGAACACATAGTTCCGGGCCATTCTCTTGCGCTCCGGGAACCTCAGCCGGGCGCAGGTTTCCGGATCCGCATCCTTGTCGGCCTCGAGACGCCCGGTAGGTAGTTCGCGCCGCGAACCGCTGCGTCCCGATCCATCCCGGACCGAACAGGCGGATAGGTCTCGCGTGTGAATGCCACATCGGCGTCGCTCGCTGACCGCCTTCGGCCTGATCCCATCTGCCCGGTCTCACGTAGGCCTGGGTTCGACAACCAGCGCGACCATGTGAAGACGCCCGAGTATCGAACTCGTATCGGTCGTTGTACAAGGACGCCTCGGCAGCCACGCCGCCCCGTCGTGCGAACCCCCGCGGCCGGCCAGCTCTTCGCGTAGCGCTCCAGCTTGCAGTGCCGGACACCACAGTGGCGGTCGTGGCGAAAAGCCGGGCCGGCGGGTCCGGCGGCATTATGCGCACCCACCTGACCAGGGAGCGGCCGATGCACTGGCCAATTGCGTACTGGGCCAATGCATCCCGCGGAGTGTGATCTACGTCTCATCCGTTGCCTCACGCTGGCGTAGTCGCTGCGCCCTGGCTAGCTTTGACATTGGCACTGGCATTCAAATAAATTCGCCTACCGCCAATGCCGGGGAGGGCTTCTAATGGACATCACTGCTGACGAAAACAATTCTGTTCCCGTCAAGACCGGTAACGTCGCAGACATGTGCAACTTTGGCACCGACGAATCAGGTACGAACGGTATCGTCGGGCCGGAATATGATCGATTCACCAACGCCTGGTCGAACTGACAACTGAACTCGCGAATATAGTTTTCTGTGAGAACAGTGGGTGACACAACGCGTCGAGTGCTGGATCATTACAATTCCGGCGCTCGGCGCGTTCTCGCTTTATATAGTTCGGGTTCCGACGAAACATCGGATAACCCGAATTGGTCGAGCGACGAGATCCGAGCGGCGTTACTGGTTCCGGCAGCGCAATACCGTGAACGGCAGAAGCAAGCATACCTCTTTGATACCTTAGTGCTCGAGTCGCATAGCGTGCACAACGTTCAAGATAATAGGGCGACTCGGAATGAACTGGCCCGAGATCTGGGCAAGAATGACTTCTTCGAAGCGTCGTGTGCGATCAGAGCGATTGAGCCCCGTGGCGTAGAACGACTTGCCCATGATCTGCTCGATGAGACTCGAGACACGTACTTGGAGGCAATGCGATCAATTCTCGGAGGCACAGTTGAAGAAGGGCGTCTATCTGAAGTCTATTCCAATCTACTGACCGAGAACAGCGATCAATACCCCGTGCACAGGATCGCCGAGGATCTCGAGACGGAAGTGAGAAGACTCGGCATCCAGGACTCAGTGAGAATTGTACGTTCGTCACGGTCCAAAATTTCGACGAACATCACGATAATTTCACCACGCAGCGCTACGATATTTCTCGCCGAATACGGCGGGCTGGAGTCCTATCGCGCTGCTTTCCATGCGTTGGGGCATGCGCTCTACGCGGTGCAGACCGACATTCTCGAGGAAGATCTGCTCGGCGTCAATATCGCAGCAACGGAGGTATGCGCATTCGCTGCTCAAGAAATTGCGCTGAAGTCAGTCGCCCCAGAATCACGCGCTCTGTTGGATATAATGCCGACCTATTATGCCCGACTATACGCGCTGCGCCTGATAGACGAGTATCGGTTCTACCGTAGTGGACCCGATGACGTCATGAGCCGACACGAGTATGCGGCACGGCTGGGAATAATCCCAGAATCCGACTTCCGCCCAGGAAGACGGCTGTCCGCTGTCGACTTCGTCATTGGCTTCTTCGCGTACCTACAACGCGAAAGGACGACAAACATGGAAGAAGTCCGAGCAGCCGCAACCTCCAACTGGCACCATTTGACCGCGTTTGGTTGCCTTACCCCAGACGTGGAAGATATCAGCACAGGATAAGTGCTGGTCGCGGAATCGTCGCTCGATCGGGACGCAAGCCGTAAACCGCGTCGCGGACGGTGTTTATGCGCGGTTTACGGTGGTGACGGATACGACTCCGACCCGATGGATTCACCCAGGAGAGCGATTGGGTGTTGTCTCGGCGAAATACCGCGCATGACATGCTTACCTTCGCCTCAACCGGAGGATTAAATGGTTGAATTCATCGGACTCGGGCTTACGAACGATTTTTCGGAAACCCACCCTCGCACTACGGCGTACTTCGACCACGATTTTACCAAAGCAATGATCGAAGCGCACGAATCCAATGGCTGGGATGGGGTCATCGTCCAGTATACTGCAGCCGGTGTGGACCCCAGCATGGCGGCAGCGTACGCAAGCACCGTCTCCAGTCGCATAAAGCTGATCATCGCGGTCCGGCCGAACACCTGCTTTCCCACCTTTCTGGCGAAGCAGCTTGCCACTCTGGACACGATTACCGGCGGCGGTCGTATTCGCCTCCACGTAATCGCTGGCGGTTACGCTGCCGGCCAGGCGGCCGAAGGCGACTCTCTGGAGAAAGACAAACGATACGACCGGGCTGGTGAATTCATAGATCTGTGCCGAAAGGCGTGGACAGTGGATTTCCCGTTCAGTTACTCGGGAGAATACTATTCGGTCAGCGGGTTCTATGCGAAGATACGGTGCGTGAGCGAAGAAGGTCTATTCGTTTCGACCGCCGGCACGTCCGAAGCCGCTCTCCGGATGGCTGCCAGATATTCTCATCGACATGCCGTCTATGGGCTGCCACTCAATGAAACGAAGTTGGTCGTGGATATGCTGCGGCGGTATTGCGACGAGATCGGCCGAGATGAATTGCCGGAAATGCAGATGCAGTTTCGACCGATTCTTGGTTCAACGAACGCCGATGCGCGTGTGCGGGCTGGCGAACTGCTGAATACACTGCGGTCCAACCTGGGGGGAAGGGCGAAGAATCGAGAGCCGCAAACCGGTAGCGCGAAGTTGGCATTGGACGTGCTAAGTCGTGGGGAGTGGCATGACGACTGCTTCTGGGCCGGACCTGCAGGGGAGACCAGTGGCGCTGGAAGCAGTACCGCACTGGTAGGCACCGGAGAACAACTCGCTGAAGCGCTCTGCAAATATCACGAGTATGGCATCACTGCTTTCGGACTTAACGGCTATGACACTCTGGAGGATGTTGTCTCGTTTGGCCGAGAAGTGATTCCCATCGTAAGAGCGGAACTGAAAATTTGACTCCGCGCCATAGGTACCCGGAGCAATGGATCAGGTCGATCCGCAATGAGCGGTGAGACTTATGCAGGCGTACACGCTCCTCGGGGCTGGATTTATCGGTTGTGGAGCGTCTGTCGCGCCGGCCCGGGCCTGATAGTCACAGTATCCTTGACGGTGCTCGCCGGGGCGGTGATCGAGGTGGTCACGCCGCTGGCTGCCAAGCACGCACTCGACCGCGCCCGGGTAGGAGATGTACGGGCCATCGCGGCCGTGGCGGGTGTCATGGTGTTGTTGGCGTTACTGCAGTTCGGCTTTTCCTATGGTCGTCGCTGGCTGTCTGGTCGTCTGGCGCTCGATGTCCAGCACCATCTGCGGGTCCAGTTGCTCACTGCGGTGCACCGCTACGACGGAGCTGGGCAGGGCCAGCTGAAGACCGGGCAGGTCGTCTCGCGTTCGATCAGTGATCTGCAACTGGTGCAGACCTTGGTATCCATGGTGCCGCTGGCGGGCATGTCACTTCTGATGTGTGTGCTCGCCGCTGGCGTGATGCTGTCTCTGTCTCCGTCTCTGACGCTGGCTGCGCTGCTGACGGTGCCCGCGATCGTCCTGGTGGTGTACCGGGCCCGGCCGCGACTGCATGCGGCCACCTGGTCCGTCCAGCAACGCGCGGCCGAGCTGGCACAACACGTACAGGAGACCGTGACCGGTGTGCGGGTGGTCAAGGGGTTCGGGCAGGAGGCCCGGATGGTACAAGTGCTGGAAGGGTATGCCCGGCTGCTGTACGCGGAGCACATGCGGGCGGCCGGCATCAACTCCCGGTTCACGCCGACGGTGGCTGCGATCCCACTGGCAGGGCAGGTTGTTGTGGTCAGCCTGGGCGGGTGGCTGGCGTTGCGCGGGTCGATCGGGCTCGGTACCTTCCTCGTCTTCGCGGCCTATGTGGTCCTGATGACTGCCAGCGCGCGCACCGTCTCGAACGTGGTCGTGCTGGCACAACTGACCCGCGCTGCCTCCGAGCGGGTCTTCCAGGTGATCGACGACGCCCCCATCAAGGTCGGCCCGTCCACCCCCCAACCACTGCCGACCGGTCCCTTGGGCATCGAATTCCGTTCGGTTACATTTGGTTTCGAGCCGGGCCGCCCAATTCTGCGCGATTTCGAATTGACAGTACAGCCCGGGGAGACGGTGGCGATCATTGGTCCCGCTGGCTCCGGTAAGTCTGCGCTTGCGCAGCTGCTGCCGCGATTACATTCTCCCGATAGTGGGCGGATCGTCCTGCACGGTGCCGGTGGCGAGGTCGATCTCGCAGAGGTCGATGTGTCCGAGTTGCGCACCGCCGTCGGGGTGGTGTTCGACGAACCATTCCTGTTCTCCGATACAGTCGCGGCGAACATCGCGCTGGGCCGACCCGATGCCATCGACGCAGAGATCCGCCAGGCTGCCAGGCTGTCCGCCGCCGACGATTTCATCAGCGCCCTCCCCGATGGCTACGACACTGTCGTCGGTGAGCGCGGCCTGACCTTGTCCGGCGGTCAGCGTCAGCGTCTGTCTCTGGCCCGCGCCTCGCTGGCCGATCCCCGGATCCTGGTGCTGGACGACGCCACCTCCGCCGTAGACGCCATCACCGAGGCCAGCATCTTCGACGTGCTCTCCAGCAAGGGCCCGGGTGCTGCGGGCTCGCTGGGACGCACCACGATCATCCTCGCCACCCGCGAATCCACCCTCACTCGCGTCGACCGTGTCATCCGCTTGCCGGGCGCTCCGTCGACCGAACAAGGTAATCTCTGGCCCGGCGGCAAATCAGCTGAAATAGTTGTGCAACAAGACTTCTCGGAATCCGATGCGCCGCCAGAGGTTCAGGACGAGCTGATGCGGCTCCCGGCGGCGACCGAGCAGCCGGGGCTGGACGAACGGGAGTTGGAGCGGCCGGATCCGCGCTTCCGTCTGCGGCGTGTGTTACGGCCGGTGCGGTGGTTGCTGGCGGCTGTAGTGGCGTTGCTTGCGCTGGACGCGGTCATCGGAGTGGCATTTCCCGCATTGACCCGCCACGTCCTGGACTCTGGCGTGACGGCGCACCGGCCAGAGGTACTTGCCAGCACCGCGCTCGCAGGGGCTGCGCTGGTGGCGCTGGCCTGGCTCGGCGGTGCGCTGGGTGCGATCTTATCGGCGCGTAGCGGGGAGCGGATGCTGTATGGATTGAGGGTGCGAAGTTTTGCACACCTACAGCGGCTCGGGCTCGACTTCTACGAACGCGAGCTATCCGGTCGAATCATGACCCGGATGACCACCGATATCGATGCGTTGTCAACGTTTCTGCAGACCGGCTTGGGCACCGCGCTCGTCGGCCTGGCCACCACTGTGGGTGTTGCTGGGGCGCTGGTGGTCATCGACGCCGGCCTCGCGATTGTGATGTTCGCAATGCTGTCTCCACTGCTGGTCGCAACGGTGTGGTTTCGCCGAGTGTCGGCGGTGGCCTATTCAGCAGCGCGAGAACGAGTCTCTGCCGTAAACGCCGACTTCGCTGAGAACGTCGCCGGTCTGCAGACCATCCAGGCCTACCTGCATGAGCAAGCGGCGGCCCGCCAGTTCACTGCCTACTCCAACGATCACCGCACCACCCGCCTGCGGGCACAGCGCGCCCTCGCCTTGTATTTCGCATTCGTCGTCGCCTGGGCCGACTCAGCGCAAGCTGCCGTCGTATCGGTCGGTGCCTGGCAGATCGCGCACGGTACAACCACCGCAGGCACACTGGTCGCATTCGTGCTGTACCTGAGGCTGCTGTTCAACCCGATCATGCAGCTCTCGCAGGTCTTCGACAGCTACCAACAGGCCCGGGTGGGCCTGAACCGCATCGGCGCACTGCTTCGCACTCCATCCTCGATTGCGCCCGATCCGGCACAGCCGGTAGCCCTCGCCGACCGGCTGCGCGGTGACATCGTCTTCGACGCGGTGCGCTTCCGCTACGCCGAGTCGAAGACCTTCGCTCTGGACGGTGTCTCGCTGCGCATCCCGGCCGGATCCAGCTTCGCTCTGGTCGGTGAGACAGGCGCGGGCAAGTCGACCATCGTGAAACTCCTCGCGCGGTTTTACGACCTGCCGCAACCTAGCACCGACACCCCCGATGCCGAGGCGGCGACCGGTTCGATCCGGGTCGGAGGCATCGACATCCGCAACTACCGCCTTGCCGACTACCGCTCCCACCTCGGCATGGTTCCACAGGAAGCGCACCTGTTCACCGGAGACATTGCCAGCAATATCGCTTTCGGAAAGCCTTCTGCCACGCCGGCCGAGCTCGAGCAGGCCGCCGCCTCGGTCGGCGCGTTGAAGATGATCGCCGGGCTTCCTCGAGGCATGCGCCAACCGGTCGGCGAAAACGGCCGTGGCCTGTCGGCAGGTCAGCGCCAGCTGATCGCGCTCGCTCGTGCCGAACTAGTTCGCCCTGATTTACTGCTGCTAGACGAGGCGACCGCAGTCCTCGACCCGGACAGCGAGGAAAAGGTACTAGCCGCAAACGAGTCGTTGCGGCGGGCGCGAACCGAACACAGCCGCACCTCGCTGATAGTCGCGCACCGCCTCACCACGGCGGCGCGGGCAGATCGCATCGCGGTCGTCGCGCACGGCCGGATCGCCGAAATCGGCACCCACACCGAGCTACTCGCCACCCGCGGCTACTATTACCGCCTCTGGGGCGCCGCAACAGGCATGCGAAGGGAATTCTCGGGCCTGGACGAGCCGTCACGTATTACGGTTGCGCTGCCCGGCAGTGCCCACATCCCCGGGCACTGAGCTCAGCTCCGGTCCATGCAGGGCCAGCACGCCATCGGTGGTCCGGTCCTGCATTGTGGAATCGCTCTGCCTGTCGGCTGCAGCGCGGTGCTCCTCCGCACGATGGCTCCCGAATGCTCACAGACGAGGGTCGGCCATCGATCGGCATCGTCACTGTGAGGTGGACTGCTGATCCGCGGCTCGCGGATCTGAGCACGGCGGTCGTACCGGAGATCGGACTGGTCGACGAACCTTCGCGCATCCAGCCCGCCACATGACCGGCTCTGACGGCCTACGAGTCGCTACCGCAGACTCCAACCATTGCTGCGCTGGGACCAGGTTCGACAGACGATCACCACACGCCGCAAACATCCGCCTGGCGTGAGCCGGCCTCACGCCATGTGGCAAATCCGTGGATCTAGTCCTTGATTCGCGCCAATTCCTCATCCACCGTCGTCGGGTCGAGTTTGCGGAACACTGGGGCCGGGGCCTGTAAGCTCCTCCCCTCGGGAAGCTCCGTCGGTTCCCAGCGCTGGCCCACCTCATAGTCACCGGTGATGATCGGGTATCCCGCACCACCGTCCAGATCGTCGACCTCCGCGATGCGCGGGAGTGGTGAGTGTACCCCCTCCCCACCGAGCAATTCGTGAATCTTCTGCGCCGCGTGCGGCAAGAACGGCGAAAGCAACGTATTGCAGTCGGCGACAGCATGAAGCACGGCATTGAGAACCGTGCCCATCCGGTCGAGGTCGTCAGCCAGCTTCCACGGTGTCTGATCGGTGATGTACTTATTGACGACGCCTACGACCCGCATCGCTTCCTGCATCGCTGCTTTCTGCTTGTGCTGCTCGATGAGCGCGCCGATGGTCCCGAAGGCCGCTGTGGTCACCGCGAACAGGTCCTCTTCCGCCGCCGTGCGGTGACCCCGAGGCGGAACGGCACCGAAGTACTTGGCCGCCAAGGTGATCGACCGGTTGACCAAGTTGCCCCACCCGGCCACGAGTTCATCATTGTTCCGCCGCACGAACTCAGCCCACGTGAAGTCCGTGTCCGTCGACTCCGGACCGGCGACAGCGATGTAATAGCGCAGCGGATCCGGCCCGTAACGATCGAGTATGTCGCGGAGCAGAATCACAATTCCGCGCGATGTGGCGAACTTCTTACCCTCCATAGTCAGAAATTCGCTCGAGACGACCTCGGTGGGCAACGCCAGTGTCCCGTATTGCCCCGGTTCACCGCCTTTGTCGCCCTCGCCGTTGTAGGCCATCAGCTCAGCGGGCCAGATCTGGGCGTGAAAAGTGATGTTGTCCTTGCCCATGAAGTACCTGGACTTGACGTTGTTTTCAGCTGCCCACCACTCACGCCACTGATCCTCGGATGTGCCGAATCGGCGCGCCCACTCGATGGATGCGGACAGATAACCAACGACCGCGTCAAACCAGACATACAACCGTTTGTTCGGGTTCTCCTCCCAACCGGGCAAAGGCACCGGAATACCCCAGTCGATATCACGCGTCATCGCCCGTGGCCGAACATCTTTCAGCAGATTCAGCGCGAATTGCAAGACGTTCGGCCGCCAGTCCGTACGCGAGTGCAGCCACTTCTCCAGAGATCCGGCTAACGCAGGCAAGTCGAGGAAAAAGTGTTCCGTCATCTTGAAGATCGGCGTTTCGCCATTGATCCGGGATTTAGGATCGATGAGATCCTGCGGGTCGAGCTGATTTCCGCAGTTGTCGCATTGATCACCCCGCGCACCGTCGTAGCCACAGATCGGGCACGTTCCCTCGATATAGCGGTCCGGGAGCGTCCGTCCGGTCGAGGGCGAGAACGCACCCTGTGCTGTTTGGGCGATCAGGTAGCCGTTGCGGTGCGCGGTGAGGAACAGCTCTTGCGAAACCGTAAAGTGATTCCGCGTTGTCGTCCTGGTGAACAAGTCATACGAAAGACCGAGCCGCGTAAGATCGTCGACGATTACCCGGTTGTACCGATCCACCAGCTCCTGCGGCGTCACTCCCTCTTTCTCCGCCTGAACCAGGATCGGCGTGCCATGCTCATCGGTGCCAGAGATCATCAAAACCTCATGGCCCGCCATCCGCATGTACCGGCTGAATACATCAGACGGTACACCGAAGCCCGAAACGTGGCCAATGTGGCGTGGCCCGTTCGCATACGGCCAGGCGACTGCGGCGAGAACTTTAGGCATTCGTGTCTACTCTCCCCGGTGTTGCGTGGTTCAGCGCCGCAGCGAATGCTGTTGGTCAGACGGGCAAGTCTCTGCCAGGGCGCAGGTGGATCACAATGCTAACACCCGGGCGGAACCGAGCTCGAGCTGCAATCCCGGAAAGCACGGAGGCGCCTTTCGAGTACGAGCCGGGCGGAAAGGGCTCCCGCAAAGTCCGGTTTCAGCATGTCAGGAGTAGTTCGACGGTTCGGTTGAAGTCATGTGCGTGATCTCGTAGGGCTGCGGTGATGTCGGTGTGGCCGGCAAGGCGAAGCAGGCTGATGGCGGTGTTGCGGAGTGTGGCCATGAGCTGGATTCGATTGTCGTGGCCCGCGATCTGACACGACCGGCTAGACCCGTGGCGGTTCGATACCGAGTTCGCGCAGGCGGACGCAGTACCGCTCGACGTTTGCGAGCTTGATGTCCTCGTAGCCGCGTACCAGGTCGTATAGGCTCGCGGCCGCAACGGCGCGGTCGTAGTTCTCCGCGTCGAGGGTGTCGGCGAGAGTGGTCACCATCTCTGTGTAGTGCTCGAGCAGGGCGCGCTCGACCCGGCGCACGTGCGCGTAGCCGAACGGGTCGAATGTGGTGCCGCGCAGGCGCTTTCCTTTGGCCAGTAGACGCAGTGCGAAGTGGCTCCGGGGCCCGATGCCGATCTTCTTCTCGCGCCCCATCGCGCGCAGGATCGGCGGGTGCAGCCGGTAGGTCAGATTCGCACCGTCGGGCAGCTGCGCGGCGACGTCGTCGAGGAAGTCCGGATCGGTGAGCCGTCGCGCCACCTCGTACTCGTCCTTGTAGGCGGTGAACTTGTACAGGCCGCGCGCTACCTGCTCGCTGAACTCGGTGCGGTCGCCCACTCGGCTCTGTGCCTCCCAGATCCGCTGCACGGTACGCAGGTACTCGCGAGCAACCTTCGCGCTGTGGAATCCGATCAGCTCGGCGGCCCGCGACTCGACCAGCCGCCGGGTCTCCCCCGTCGCGGTGAGCCCCTCGAAAAGGCCTGCCGGAACAGCGATCTCGGACTTCGACCGCCGGTGCCGGGTGGTGGCCGCGGCGAACTCGTCCGGACGGGCGACCGCGACGCGTCCCCAGCGGAAAGCGGCGATGTTCGCCTCGACCGCGACGCCGTTGATCGCGATGGCCTCTTCGATCGCCGGGGCGGGCAGCCGCAGGCCGCCGATCTGGTAGGCGGCGCCCACCAGGAGGAAGTTGGCGGCGGCCGTGTTGCCGAACAGCGCGTCGGCCGCGGCCAGCGTGTCGAACGACCGCACCGAGCGCGACACCTGTGCCAGCCGGGACAGCAGCTGCCCCTCGTCCGGGTAGGCGACCGACTTGTCGTAGACCATGTCACCGGTCGGTGTCTTGCTGGTCGAGGCGACGGAGATGGTGACCGCCTTCGAGCCGTAGGCGAGATTCTTGTTGTCGGTGGCGGCGAGCAAGTCGAAGGCCACGATGCAGTCCGCCGAGGCGGGCGTCAGCCGGTTCGCCGGTTCCAGTTCGCCGAGCGCGAACCGCAGGTGTGAAACGACCGGGCCGGCCTTCTGGCTCATTCCGATCTGGTCCAGGCTCGCGACCTCGTAGCCGGCACGCACCGCTGCGGTTGCCAGCACCTGGTTCACGGTGACTATGCCGGTGCCGCCGATACCCGCGAGGAAAACGTTCTGCGTCGATGTCGGCGCGGCGGAGGTGAGTTCGGGCAGTCGCGGCGGCTCGGCATGCCGAATCCTGGTGCGCCGCTTCGTCTTCGCCGGATCGCGCAGCTCGACGGTGACGAACGACGGGCAGTCGCCGTCCAGGCAGCTGTAGTCGGTATTGCAGGAGGTCTGGGCGATCCTGGTCTTCCTGCCGAATTCGGTGTCCACCGGCTGGACCGAGAGGCAGTTGCTCTTGACCCCGCAGTCGCCGCAGCCCTCACACACCGCCTCGTTGATGATCACCCGGGTGCGACGCACCGGGAGTGTGCCGCGTTTGCGCTGCCGGCGCGCGTCGGCAGCGCAGTGCTGGTCGTAGATGAGCACCGTGACACCGGGAATTTCACGCAGGGTGCGCTGGGCCTCGTCGAGCCGATCCCGATGCCACAGTAGGGTTCCCGCCGCGAGATCGCGCTTGCGGTAACGCTTGGGTTCGTCGGCGCAGATGATGACTTGCCGGACACCCTCGGTGGTGAGCTTGTGCGTGAGCATCGGCACCGTGAGCGCGCCTTCGGCGTGCTGCGCGCCGGTCATCGCGACGACGTCGTTGTGCAGAAGCTTGAAGGTGATATTCACGCCAGCGGCGACGCACGCCTGCACGGCGAGCTGGCCGGAGTGGAAATACGTTCCGTCGCCGATGTTCTGGAACAGGTGCGGCACGTCGGTGAACGCGGCCTGACCGATCCACTGCGCGCCCTCACCGCCCATCTGAGTCAACCCGGTGACTTGGCTGTCGGTGCGGCCCGACATGGTCACCATGGTGTGACAGCCGATGCCGCCACCTGCCAGCGAGCCGTCCGGAACCGCGGTGGAGCGGTTGTGCGGGCAACCGCTGCAGAAGTAGGCGGCGCGCTTGGCGGGGAGGACGGACAGCGACAGCGGTTGCGGCAGAGCACGTTTCATGTCGACGTAGCCATCGAGTGCGCGGCGCAGCGGCGGAGTGATGCGTCCGGTGGTGAGTTCGCCGTCGGTCGCGAACAGCGGACGGCGCTCGGCGTCGCGTTTGCCGATGATCTCCGGTGCGCTCGGCGTGCCGTACAGGATGTCCCGGATCTGGGTTTCGACGAACGCGGTCTTGTCCTCGACGACGATCAGCCGCGAGAGCCCGTCGGCGAACTCCCGGACCCGCTCGGGTGCGACGGGGTACGGCATGCCGATGCGCAGTAGTCGCACTCCTGCGCGGTGCAGCGCGTCATCGTCTACCCCCAGATCGATCAGCGCCTGGCGGACGGCATCGAAAGTTGTTCCGGTCGCGGCGATTCCGACCGTGGCGCGGACCGGGTTCACCTCGATCACATCCAAGCCGTTGCGCGTGCTGTAGGCCTGCACCAGCTCCCAGCGCGGACCGTAGAGGTCGGCCTCGGCGAGCACACTATCGGCCGGCGCTGCCATCGGACGCTGGCGATAGGTGAAGGGGTGACCGTCCCAGCCGACCTCGGGCACGACGATGTCGATGTCGCCGACCGAACCCTCGACGGTCCACGCGCCGTCCGCGACATCGGCGACGATCTTCAGCGCCACAAGGCATCCCGAGGCGCGCGACAGGGCGACACCGTGCAGGCCCATGGTGATGACCTCGCGGGCGTTGCGTGGGAACAGCACCGGGATGTTCATTGCCGCCAGCGAACGCTCGCTCACCGCGGGCACGGTGGAAGATTTCGACGCCGGATCGTCGCCCACCAGAAGCAGCACGCCGCCGCGGGCGTTCGCGCCGTACATATTGGCGTGCCGCAGGGCGTCCGTCGCACGGTCGAGCCCGGGGCCCTTGCCGTACCAGACCCCGACGACGCCGTCATGGGTGGCATTGCCGTCGGGCAGATCCGCCTGGCTGCCCCACACAGAGGTGGCGGCCAGTTCCTCGTTCAACCCTGGGACGAAAGAGATGTCGTGCTCAGCGAGGACATCGGGCATCCCGGCCAGCATCTTGTCGACGCCGCCGAGCGGACTGCCCTGGTACCCCGACACGAACGTGCCGACCCTTCGCCCGGAGCGCAGGTCACGCACGTGTTGCTCGACCAGCTGCCTGGCGATCGCCTGGACACCCGTGAGGACAACGGTGCCCCCGCCGACGCGGTAACGGTCGGCAAGGTCATAGGGAGCTGCGATCAGATCGCTGTCAGCGAGCTCGGTCATAGCGATCCACCCGTCCGCTCGGCACCGATCGGGCACCTCGCATCATTGAGCACTTATTGCCGATATCCTGGCCCCGAAAGAACTGAACGCACAATAGTTGGTCACAAAATTGAGCAATCTGCCCAATTCATAGAGATCGAGATGAGCACCACCTATGCAGGGTGCGAGGTCGATGTACCGGCGCATACACACGCTATCGCGGGCGCGGCGAGCCGCGATGTCGCCCAAGCGAGCAGGCGAGCAGGCGAGCAGGCGAGCAGGCGAGCAGGCGAGCAGGCGAGCAACGATCTATCCCGACGCGATTCGCTGCGATACCCGCACCTAGAACGCAACCACATAGGCCTCACTCCCACTTCCGTGCACAGCGAGACCGAGCATTCCCCGTCCGCACCGCCGCGTCCGCGACAAAGTCGCCAGCATCGGCCGCTCCATACACAAGACCCCGAGGAGCCGCGAACACCGAAGCGCGAAGAGCAAACAAATAGACACCGCGCTCGCCACCCGACACAACCACCTCGGCCCAACCCACAGTTCCGWGCRCAGCGAGACCGTGCATTCCCCTGTYCGCACCGCCGCGTCCGCGACAAAGTCGCCAGCATCGGCCGCTCCACACACAAGACCCCGAGGAGCCGCGAACACCGAAGCGCGAAGAGCAAACAAATAGACACCGCGCTCGCCACCCGACACAACCACCTCGGCCCAACCCACAGTTCCGAGCGCAGCGAGACCGTGCATTCCCCTGTTCGCGGCCCGGCTCGCGTCCGAGCGGCCGCCGCGTCCGCGACGAAGTCGCCAGCGGCGGCCGCTCGGACGCGAGCCACCAGGGGGCCGCGAACCCGCCGCGCCCGCGCGGCCAAAGACACAGCGAACACGCAGCGCCGCGGGCGCTGCAAAAACAAGAGCTGTGTGAAGGTGGAGGAATGGGTATGCGGAGGAGGGTCGCGTCCGGAATCGTCGCGATGACCGCGGTCGCGGGGTTGACCGCGTGCGGTGGGCAGCAGGCCCCTCCGGCAAACTCGGGCATCACGCCCTCGACGGAGGCGGCCGGGGGTGCGCCGGCGGGGATGCCGGCCGACCTTGGTCCCCGGCACTACGCGGGCGGAACGATGGTCGTCGTCCCGCACTCCGCGGATCTGGAACCCAGTTCGGCGATGGCTTTCTCGGCATACGACATCGAGGACGGCATGGACAGACTCGCGATCCACATCCCGGGTCCGGTGGGCTGCTCGAGCATCGGATTCACGGCGCAGGTCGAGGAATCGGCCGAGCTGGTGAGCGTGAAGCTCATCCGCGGACTGCACCGCGGCATGCCGCCGTGCCAGGGAGCAAATCCAGAGCAAAAGCGTGAGTACGGCGTGGTCGTGATCAATCTGCAACATCCGCTGGGCAACCGGGCGGTGTTGAGTCTCGCCTGAACGGGCAATATTCCGTTCGATGATGTCTTTCGAAGCGGAGTAGCGTCACATCTTCGGCTATCGCCTATCCCAAAGCCGAAGGGCTGTGCTAATCTTCAGCAAACATTTTGCATTCGCTCCGGCTGCCGTTGCCTTCTTTCGATCCACGCAGTGAACGAGGTGGTTCGCTGCGACTTCCCATACCGTGCCGGTCCATCCGAAATACCGACCGCGGGAATGAGCCCCGTCGGTCGGTGTATCGGTGGCGGCTGACCTTCGAAGGAAAAACCGTGACCAGAGTCGTGTTCCGGATCGCGATCCTACTGTTGAGCATCTTCTCGGTCGGCCTGCTCGGGCCACCCGCGACAGCACAGCCACTGTATCCCACTCCGGACCCCGATCCCTTCTACGCCGCGCCGCCGAACCTTGCCGCATTCCAGCCAGGTGACGTGGTGCGCGCCCGCAGGATCGACAGCGGTCCTTACACGGGGACCGACGACTGGCAGGTGGCGTTCCGCTCCACCAACTCACAGGGCAATCCCGTCATGGGAGTCACAACCGTCCTGCTTCCCCCCGGGGTGCAGAACCCGCCGCTGGTCTCTTACCAGGCGTTGATCAATTCCCTCGGCACCCGGTGCAGCCCGTCGCGCTCGCTGTTCAACGGCGAATTGGACGACGCGGCCGGCATGATGCTGCCCATCAGGCGAGGCTGGGCGGTCTCGGTCCCGGACTACTTGGGCCCCACCTCCGCCTACAGCGCGGCGCGACTGAGCGGAATGATGACCCTCGACAGCGTCCGGGCCGTGCGCAAAGTCGCCGAGCTCGGTCTGGCCGACTCCCCGGTCGCCCTCGCCGGCTACTCGGGTGGCGGTCTTGCCACCGCGTGGGCGGCCGCGATGCAACCCACCTACGCGCCGGACCTGCACCTCACCGCCGCCGTCGCGGGCGGCATCCCCGCCGACCTCGGGGAGATGGCACACGCGCTCGGCTTCAACTCGCACCCCGGGTTCGGCCTGGCCTTCGCCGCGGCCATGGGGCTGGAACGCGAATACCCGGACCGGGTGCCGGTCTCCGATCAGCTCAACGAAACCGGGCTGTGGTTCCGGGATCTCACGCGCGATGCCTGCCGCCGGTTCCTGCTCAACGAGGGCGCCTTCCGCAGCGCGGAGCAGATGGCGGCGTCCAAGAACCTGATGGACAGCCCGGAGGTGCTCGCCGTACTGCGGGAGAACAGCCTGCGCTACTTCGAGGGTGTGCCGACCGTTCCGACCTTTATCTGGCAGGGCCGCTTCGACACGCTCACCTCTTTCGGTCCCGTCGCCGAGGTCGCCAACCGATATTGCAGGGCAGGGGCCCGGGTACTGTTCCACCCCTACGAGATCTCCGAGCACATGACCACGGCCGTCGCCGGATTCGCCGAAGCATGGAACTACATAGACGCCAGGTTCCGCGGCGAACCCGCACCGATCAACTGCTAGCCGTACCGGAACACGCGGCCCCGGAGAGACCTGCTCCGGGGCCGCTCCACGTGCGGTTCAGCTGAAGGATCGAGATGCTAGGCCCACCGCGCCTACATGAGCACCCGCCTGGCCGCGGAAAGGGGCTGGTACGGCAGAGGCGGGTCCCCTCGGCCAGACCAGGATCGCGCCGTCGCGCGGCTGCTGGTCGCTCTCGCCACCGGACGACCGTGCCCCGCGTCAGGCTGTGAAGTGCAGCGTCCATTCACCGCGATAGTGCAGACGGGTGACGCTGCCCGGCGGAATGTCGATCCGCCAGAACGATTTCGGCGGGGCGTCCAGGGTCACCAACAGCGCCGCCCGAATGACCGCCGGATGGGTGACCGCGATGGTGGACTTTCCCTCCGCCGCGACCTGCGCCAACCAGTACCTGGTCCGCTCGATCACATCCACCACGGACTCGCCGCCGTGCCCACGGAACGCGGGGTCGGTGAGCCAGGCGTACAGCTCGTCCTGCGGCACCGACATCAGTTCCCCGCCGCGCCACGCGCCCGCGTCCAGATCGCGCAGCCGGGTGTCCTCGTCGCCGGGCAACCCCAGCAGGGCGGCGGTTTCCACGGTCCTGCGCTCCGGTCCGGTAAGCACCCGCGCGGCGGTGAGTGGCCCACACTCCTTGATAGCCCGGCGGCCGGCCTCGGTCAGCGATTCGTCGACCGGAAAACGTGCCTTTCGCATCGCCTCGGTCATACCATGGCTGACCAGGTCGACTCTGAGCACCTTTTGCACGGATCGAAGCGTACGGCGCGACGCCGACGGCCGTACTTCGATTGCTCCCGCTTCGGCCGTGGAACGGTCCGGACGTGCTTGTCGGTGGCCGGGTGCACACTGATGCCATGGCCCAGTTCTCCCGTGCGACCCAGGAGTGGTTCGACGGCGCGTTCCCCGGGCCGACGTCCGCTCAGCTCGGGGCGTGGGATGCCATCGCGGCGGGCGACCATACGCTGGTCATCGCGCCGACGGGGTCGGGCAAGACGCTCTCGGCCTTCCTCTGGGCGATCGATCGGCTGGCGACGCGAGAACGGCCCGCCGAGAAGACCGGGACCTCGGTGCTCTACGTCTCCCCCTTGAAAGCACTCGCGGTGGACGTGGAGCGCAATCTGCGGGCGCCGCTGGTCGGCGTCACGCAGACCGCCGAGCGGCTCGGACTCGATCCACCGCGGATCACCGTCGGAGTCCGCTCGGGCGACACCAGCGCCGCGCAGCGCCGGTCCATGCAGCGCACCCCGCCGGACATCCTGATCACCACGCCGGAATCGTTGTTCCTGATGCTCACCTCGGCGGCACGGGAGACGCTGCGGGATGTGGGCACGGTGATCGTCGACGAGGTGCACGCGATCGCCGGTTCCAAGCGCGGCGCGCATCTGGCGTTGTCGCTGGCCCGGCTCGACCTGCTGACCAGGCGACCAGCACAGCGGATCGGCCTGTCCGCCACCGTGCGGCCCCCGGAGGAGGTCGGTCGGTTCCTGGTCGGCGAGGCGCCGATCAGGCTGGTCGCACCGCCCGCGCCGAAGACGTTCGACCTGTCGGTGCGCGTTCCGGTGCCGGACATGACCGAGCCGGGCGACTCCGACCAGCCGGGATCGATCTGGCCGCACGTGGACGAAGCGATCGTGGATCTCGTTCTGGAACATCGGTCCTCGATCGTGTTCGCGAACTCCCGCAGGTTGGCCGAACGTCTCACAGCCAGGCTGAACGAGGCCTATGCGGCGCGGCTCGGCGAGCCGGTGCAGACCGTGCCCGATGCGGCGCGCGCGGGGCCCCCCGTGGTTACGCAAGCTGCCGCCTACGGGCCCGGCGCGCGCGCCGGGCACAAGCCGCCCGCCCAGCTCGGGCCGTCCACCGAGGTGATCCAGGGCGCTGAAGCGCTGCTGGCGCGGGCGCACCACGGTTCGGTGAGCAAGGAACAGCGCGCGCTGATCGAAGACGACTTGAAGAGCGGACGGCTGCGCTGCGTCGTCGCGACCAGCAGCCTGGAGCTCGGCATCGACATGGGCGCGGTCGATCTGGTGGTGCAGGTGGAGGCGCCGCCTTCGGTGGCGAGCGGGTTGCAGCGGATCGGGCGGGCCGGACACCAGGTCGGCGAGATCTCGCGCGGGGTGATCTTCCCGAAGCATCGCACCGACGTCATCCATTGCGCGGTGGCCGCCCAGCGGATGGCCGCGGGGCGGATCGAGGCGATCCAGATCCCGGCGCACCCGCTGGACATCCTCGCCCAGCAGACGGTCGCCGCGTGCGCGCTCGACCCGATCGACGTCGACGCGTGGTTCGAGGTCGTGCGCGGCACGGGAAGTTATGCGTCACTGCCACGTTCGGCCTACGAGTCGGTGCTGGACCTGCTGTCCGGCCGGTATCCCTCGGACGAGTTCGCCGAGCTGCGGCCCCGGCTGGTTTGGGACCGCGACGCGGGAACGCTCACCGGGCGGCCCGGCGCGCAACGCCTGGCCGTGACCTCGGGCGGAGCGATTCCGGACCGCGGCATGTTCGCGGTGTACATGGTCGGTGAAAAGGCTTCACGGGTTGGCGAACTCGACGAGGAGATGGTCTACGAGTCACGGGTCGGCGACGTGTTCGCGCTCGGTGCGACGAGCTGGCGGATCGAGGAGATCACGTTCGACCGGGTGCTTGTGACGCCCGCGTTCGGACAGCCGGGCCGGTTGCCGTTCTGGCACGGTGACGGGCTCGGGCGGCCCGCGGAACTCGGTGCGGCGCTCGGTGAGTTCGTGCGCATGGCCGGACAGGAGCGTGTGTCCGAGTCGTCTTCGGTGGTAGGAACGCGAAATCCGGTGCGACGCAAGGGCATTTCCGTGTCAGGGCGGTCGAAATCCCCGGACTCGGCGGCGCCCCATGTATCAGCACCCGGTTCGGTCGCGCCGGGCGCAGTAGCCGTCGGTTCGGTGAATTCGGCTCGCGCGCGAGCCGAGCGCGCGGAACCCGGCCGCACGGCCGACACTCCCGCTCAGCGGCGATCGCGGCGAAAATCCGCCGATCCCGGAGCAGGACCGGCGCAAGACAGCATCACACAACTCATGGGCTCGGCCGGCCTCGACGACAACGCGACAGCGAACCTGATCGCGTTGCTGGACGAACAGCGCACCGCGACCGGACATCTGCCCACCGATCGCACCCTGGTGGTGGAGCGGTTCCGCGACGAACTCGGCGACTGGCGACTGGTCCTGCATTCGCCGTACGGCCTGCCGGTGCATGCGCCGTGGGCGCTGGCCATCGGGGCGCGGCTGCTCGAGCGGTTCGGTGTGGACGCCACGCCGAACGCCTCCGATGACGGCATCGTCGTGCGGCTGCCCGATACCACCGACGATCCGCCCGGCGCCGAGCTGTTCGTCTTCGAGCCCGACGAGATCGACGACATCGTCACAGAGCAGGTCGGCGGCTCGGCGCTGTTCGCTTCCCGGTTCCGCGAGTGCGCGGCGCGCGCACTGCTGCTGCCCCGCCGTGACCCGGGCAAGCGCGCCCCACTGTGGCAGCAGCGTCAGCGCTCGGCCCAACTGCTCGACGTGGCACGCAAGTTTCCCGAGTTCCCGATCCTGCTGGAGACGGTGCGCGAATGCCTGCGCGACGTCTACGACCTGCCGTCGCTGCGCGACCTGCTCGGCCGGGTGGCGCGACGCCAGGTGCGGCTGGTCGAGGTGGCGACCGCGACGCCGTCACCGTTCGCGAACGCCCTACTGTTCGACTACATCGGGCAGTTCATGTATGACGGGGACAGCCCGTTGGCCGAGCGCCGCGCCGCCGCGCTCTCGCTCGACTCCGGGCTGCTCGCCGAACTGCTCGGCCGGGTCGAGCTGCGCGAGCTGCTGGACGCCGCGGTCATCGAGCAGACCGAACGGGAGTTGCAGCGGCTCACGCCGGAACGCCGCGCCAGAGACGCCGAAGGCTTGGCGGATCTACTGCGGCTACTCGGTCCGCTCACCGCAGCCGAGGCCGCCGAGCGCTGCGATGAGGACCCGGCCGCATGGTTCGCCGGCCTCGTGACTTCGCGTCGGGCACTGGAGGTTTCGTTCGCGGGCCGGAACTGGTGGGTGGCGGTGGAGGACGCGGCGCGGCTACGCGACGCATTGGGGGTGCCGTTGCCGATCGGCACGCCGTCGGCCTTCATCGAGCCGGTGGCCGACCCGCTCGGTGATCTGGTCGGCCGCTACGGCCGCACACACGGCCCGTTCGGCGTCGAGGCGGTCGCGGCACGGTTCGGTCTCGGCACCGCCGTCGCCGCCACCGCGCTGCGCCGGCTCGCCGCCGAAAAGCGGGTGGTGGAGGGCGAATTCACGCCCGCTGCCACCGGCTCCGAATGGTGCGACGCGCAGGTGCTGCGCCGGCTGCGCCGCCGGTCGCTCGCTGCGGCCCGGCACGATGTCGAGCCGGTCTCGACCGCCGCGCTCGGCCGCTTTCTTGCCGCATGGCAGCACATCGACACGGGCGAGTTGCGCGGCGTCGACGGCGTGGCGACCGTCGTGGAACAGCTGGCGGGCGTGCCGATTCCGGCGTCCGCCTGGGAATCGCTGGTCCTGCCCGCGCGGGTGCGCGACTACTCCCCCGCCTTGCTCGACGAACTCATGGCGACCGGCGAGGTGATCTGGTCCGGTCACGGCGCCATCACGGCCAAGGACGGCTGGATCGCCCTGCACTTGGCCGACCAAGCCCCGTTCACCTTGACGCCATCGGACGAGATCGACCTCTCGGAGATTCAGTTGCGACTGCTCACCGCCCTTGGCGCGTCCCTGGTGCCGAGGACTCCACTTCCTCCCACCCAGGACCCGATCGGCCGAGCACCGGTGTCACTCGACGAACCGGATCCGCCCGGCGAGGCCGTGGAAGACTTCCGGATGCCCACGGATTCGACCGACCAACGCTCGGCGCGCCGCAGGCCGCAGAACGCTCGCGACTCGGCGAACCATGCACAGGAATCCGACGGGAGCGGGCCCGGCTCCATGAGCGCGAATCGGGACGCCGCCGGACGACGATCACCGTCCGAATACTCCCTGGCAGGGTGGTTGGACGCTTCCGCATCCAGCGCCCCTCAACTCGTACCGGTGCCGCAGGCCGGCGGCGCGTTCTTCTTCCGACAACTCTCGGACGCGACCGGCCTGCTCGACGACAGTGCGGTAGCCGCTGCGCTATGGGAATTGGTCTGGGCGGGCATAGTTTCCGGCGACACGTTTGCCCCCGTGCGTGCGCTGCTGTCCGGCACGACGCGGACCACCACCGCGCACCGGACACCGCGGCGCGCGCCGCGCGGTCGGGCCTACCTGCCCCGACCGAGCATGCCGACCCGATCCGGCCCGCCCGCGGTCGCTGGGCGGTGGTCGCTGCTGCCGGAGCGGGTATCGGACAACACCGTGCGCGCGCACGCGACAGCGGACCTGCTTCTGGAGCGATACGGGGTGCTGACCAGAGGCTCGGTGCAGAACGAGGGTGTGCGCGGCGGCTTCGCGCTGATGTATCGGGTGCTCACCGAGTTCGAAGATCGCGGGCGCTGCCGCCGAGGCTATTTCGTCGACTCGCTGGGCGGCGCCCAGTTCTCCACCACCGACGTGGTGGACCGGCTGCGCTCCTTCGACACCGACCGCGCTCGTCCCGACTCCAGGCAGCCGACCGGTACGGTGCTGGCACTGGCCGCGTGTGATCCCGCGAACCCGTACGGCGCCGCGCTGGCCTGGCCGAAGGGCAACGTCGAGGGCGGACATCGGCCGGGACGCAAAGCCGGCGCCCTCGTCGTGCTCATCGACGGTGAACTGGTCCTGTACCTGGAGCGGGGTGGCAAGACCCTGCTGACCTTCACCGAGGTCCCGGAGGCTCGCCGCCGCGCCGCGCAGGCGCTGGCCGACCTGGTGCATCGCCGCCGGGTGGACTCGCTGGTGATCGACCGCGTCGACGGCGACACCGTGCACGGCAACACCTTCGCCGGTTTCCTCACCGAAGCGGGCTTCTCCGCCACCCCGCGCGGGCTGCGCCTGCGGAGCCGCCCGTGAACCCGCGCACCCGGGCGAGCCGCGGTGCCGACGCCCCGGAACCGGAGCCGCCGTATGCCTGAGGGCGACACGGTCTACCTGGCCGCCGGACGTCTCCGCGCCGCGTTGGCCGGAAAAGAATTGACACGCAGCGATTTCCGGGTGCCGCGGTACGCGACGGTCGACCTACGCGGACAGGTGGTCGAGAGCGTCGGCAGCTATGGCAAGCATCTGTTCATCCGGACACCGAGCTCGAGCATCCATAGCCACCTGAAGATGGAGGGCAGCTGGCGCGTCTTCCACTGCGGGCAGCGGTGGACCGCACCCCGAGTTGCCGCGCGGGTCGTGCTGAGCACCGACGAGGTGGAGGCCGTCGGGTTCTCGTTGGGCACTGTCGAGGTGGTGCGGGTGGGCGAAGAGCACCGGATCGTCGACCACCTCGGGCCGGACCTGCTCGGGTCGAATTGGGATGCGGCCGAAGCCGTCCGGCGGCTGGAGCGGTATCCGAATCAACCTGTCGGCGTCGCGCTGCTCGACCAGCGCAATCTGGCCGGCATCGGCAATATCTTCCGCAGCGAAGTCTGCTTTCTGCGCCGAGTCCACCCGGCCACCAGGATCGGCGACGTCCCTGACCTGTTCGCGCTGGTCAACGAGGCGCACCGGGTGCTGACCGAGGCCGCCGACAAACCCCCGCGCCGCCCGCTGGCCTATGGCCGCACCCACCGCCCGTGCCAGCGCTGCGGTACACCGTTGGTGGCCGACCTGCTCGGCGACACCGCCCCCGACTCCGACCGCGTCGTCCAACGAGAACGCGGCATCTACTTCTGCCCCCGCTGCCAGCCGATCCCGGTTACCTGAACCCGACGGGACGCCGCGACCGAAGGCTATTTGCCACTCCATTGCTAACGATCCAGGCCCGCGCCACGACATGCACTGTGGCAGTCCGGACCCAGCACAGGAGCAGACACATGACGACGGTATCGCAATCGAGCACGCGGCTGCTCCTCGCGATCTCCACGCGTCTTCTGGTCGCCGCCATGGCGACCCTCGCCACCGTCGCGTTCACTTACCTTCTGCTGCACCCGAATTCGTCGACCCGCGCCCCAGATTCCCCGCGCGCACCTGTGGCGACGATGTCGCCGCGTCCTTGACGCGCGACCAAACCACCCACTTGACTTACAAGTTGTTAGTTAAGCGGGGAGTGCATCATGAACGATCCACGACGGTACGTGGTCATCGGCGGCGGTCTGGCCGGGCTCGCTTCCGCGGTCTGGCTGGCGGAAGCGGGCAAGCAGGTCACCCTGCTGGAGCGCAGGGGCAGACTCGGCGGACGCACGCACGCGATGCGGGTCGAGGCTGTCGACGACCCGCCGGATAACGGCCAGCACGTGATCGCCAGTAGCTACGACCACCTGTTCCGCTACCTCACCAGCATCGGTACCCGCCGGTATCTCGCCTTCCCACACCACGCCACGTTGCGCTGGCCCGACGGCCGTAGCGTCACCATGCACACCAAGGGGCTCGGCGCGCTGCGCGCCCTGTCCGGTGCCCACCCCGACGCCGGCCCGCTGGAACGCGTACGCGCGAGCGTGGCCACACTCCGGCTCGGCTGGCAGTGCCTGCACCAGCCCGCAGACCTGCCCGACCTCACCACCGAGCAATGGTTCGACCGGGTCGGCATGCCCGCGAAAGCACGCGAGGCGCTGTGGGACTGGCTGGCGCTCGGGCTCGCGGCGGAACCCGTACAGCAGGAATCGGCGAAAGTGCTCGCGGACTTGATGGCCACCGGCATCCGCCTCGCCATCGAACACCGGCAACCCTTCACAATCGGCTACCCGACCACCGACCTGGACACCCTCTATATCGCCGGGGCGCTGAAGATGTTCGAGAAACACGGTGTGCAGGTGCGCCACCGGGCCGTGGCGCGCCGGATCAACATCACCGAAGGCAGGGTCACCGGCGTCGCCCTCGCCGGCGGAACCACGGTACCCGCCGATGCGGTGGTCTGCGCGGTACCCAACTCCAACGTCGGCGGCCTGCTCGACGACCTGCCCGAACACCCCGAGATCTACGCGGCCGCCGAGAAGCTGGGCTATACGCCGATCGTCAGCACCAACCTGTACCTCGATCGCCCGCTGGGCACCACGGCCGAGTTCGAGGCACTGATCGGCGGCACCGGGGTGATCGACGAGGTCTTCGACCGTCAGCTGATGACCGGCCGCAGCACGGCGAAAGCGTGGCTGTACTGCCTGACCACCAGCGGCGCGTACGCGCAGATCCACAAGTCCGCCGACGAGATCGTCACCGAGCAGATGGATCTGCTGCGCCGCTACTACCCCTCGGCGCGGGACGCGAAGGTGGTGCAGGCACAGGTGGTCCGCATGCCGAAAGCGACTTTCTCCCAGGTCGTCGGCACGCATGGGCTGCGGCCCGACCAGCGGACTTCGGTGCCCACCCTGGTGCTCGCGGGCGACTGGACCGCCACCGACTGGTCGGCGACGATGGAGAGCGCGGTACAGAGTGCGGCCAAGGCGGTCGAACTGCTGCTTTCGCTACCCTCGGTTCCGTGGTAGGCACCGCCGAGTCACCGAATGCTGCCCCGCCGCCGAGGCGCCGGATGTCCGCGAACGACCGGCGCGCCCAACTGCTGGACGTGGCGCGCGACATCGTGGCCACCGAAGGCTTCGGCGCGGTAAGCATCGATCGGGTGGCACGCGAGGCGCGGGTCACCCGTGCGCTGGTGTATCAGCAGTTCACCGATCTGGCCGGGTTGACGACCGCGCTGCTGGACCGCGAGTCGGCGATCGCGCTGGCCGGAATCAGCAGCGTGGACTGGAACGCCGACGTGGACCAGGTCAGCCAGGGCATCCTGGCCTACCTGCACGCCGCGCCGATCAGTTGGCGCATCATGCTCAGCCCACCCGACGGCGGGCCGCCCGATCTGCGGGACCGGCTCGCGCTCGGCCGCGCCTACGCACGGGCGATCGGCGCGCGCCACCTGTCCCGGTACACCGGGGTGAGCGTCGATCCGAACGGCGCGACCGAGCGAATCCGGTTGGCCGCCATGGAGGAGCTGGCCCGTCTGCACCTCGCCGACCCGATCCGATACCCGGACGAGCTGATGCTGCGTTATCTACGGTCGCTGGTCGACTGGGCAATGCGTATGGAAGCGCCCGGCCCGACGCACTGATCCGGCCGCTTGCCGCTGATCGCACTGTGCTGCTGGCGATCTGGATGAGGTTGCTACAGGTGGTCGAGCACGAAGCGCGGGCCGACGACCGGATCAGCCTTCCAGTGGCACGGGCTCCAGGAGCTCCGGGCGGGGTTCGGGCGCCGCGACGCGCAGGGCGTCGGCGGAGGCGTCGTCCGGCTGGGTCTGCGAACGGATCTCCGCCTCGACGCGCGCCTGATAGGTCCGGACCTCCCGGTCGATCTCGTCGGCGTCCCAGCCCAGGATCGGCGCGACCAATCCGGCCACCTGTTCGGCGCAGTTGGCGCCCCGGTGTGGGTACTCGATCGAGATCCTGGTCCGCCGGGCCAGAATGTCGTCCAGGTGCAGCGCGCCCTCGGCTTCCGCCGCGTAGACCGCCTCCACCTGCAGATACGACGGAGCGTCCGTGATCGGTTGCAGCAGTTCGGGTTTGCCATCGGCGAAGGCCATCACCTGGTCGATCAGCGAGCCGTAGCGGTCGAGCAGGTGCTTGATCCGATACGGATGCACACCGTATGCCTCGGCCAGCTGCACCGTCTGGTTGACCAGCGCGAAGTAGCCGTCCGCGCCCAGCAGCGGTACCCGCTCGGTGATCGAGGGCGAGACCCGGGCCGGAATATCCTGTGCCGCTTCGTCTACCGCGTCGTAGGCCATCACGCGGTAGGTGGTGTACTTGCCGCCCGCGATGCCGACCAGCCCGGGCGCCACCCGGGCTACGGCGTGCTCCCGCGACAGCTTGGAGGTCTCGTCGCTCTCGCCTGCCAGCAGCGGCCGCAGTCCCGCGTACACGCCGTCGATGTCGTCGGGGGTGAGCGAGGTGACCAGCACCTGGTTCACCCGGTCGAGCAGGTAGTCGACGTCGGCCTTGGTGGCCGCCGGATGCGCTAGGTCGAGGTTCCAGTGGGTGTCGGTAGTTCCGATGATCCAGTGCGTACCCCAGGGGATGACGAACAACACCGAGGTTGCGGTGCGCAGGATGATCGCGGTGTCGCTGACGATCCGGTCGCGCGGCACCACGATATGCACCCCCTTGGACGCGCGCACATGGAACCGGCCCCTCTGCTGCGAGAGAGCCTGGACCTCGTCGGTCCACACGCCGGTCGCGTTGATCACCACGTGTCCGCGCACCTCGCCGGTGCGCCCGTCTTCGGTGTCGCGCACCTTAACGCCGACTACCCGGTCGGCCTCGCGCAGGAAGCCGACCACCTGGGTGGAAGCGCGGATCACCGCGCCGTAGTGTGCGGCGGTGCGGGCCACGGTCATAGTATGGCGCGCGTCGTCGACCACCGTGTCGTAGTAGCTCACACCGCCGATCAGTGCGTCGCGCCGCAACCCCGGCGCCAGCCGCAACGCGCCGGCGCGGGTCAGATGCCGTTGCCCGGGAACGGATTTGGCACCGCCCATGGTGTCGTAGAGGACCAGCCCGGCCGCGACGTACGGACGCTCCCACGCTCGATGGGTCAGCGGATACAGGAAGCGCAGCGGCTTGACCAGGTGTGGCGCCAGGGTGGACAGCGCGAGTTCACGCTCCCGCAGCGCCTCGCGCACCAGTCCGAACTCCAGCTGTTCCAGATAACGCAGTCCGCCGTGAAACATCTTCGACGACCGACTGGAGGTGCCCGAGGCGAGGTCGCGCGCCTCGACCAGCGCGACCTGCAGGCCCCGGGTAGCCGCGTCCAACGCGATCCCGGCGCCGACCACGCCACCGCCGACCACGACCACGTCGAAATGGTCCTTGTCGAAGCGCTCCCACGCCGTTCTGCGCTGCTCCGGGCCGAGGAACTGCGAAACCGGTTTCTTGGTCATGCTCGACTCCTCCAACCGATGCGGATGTATCCGATCGAGCTGTTCAACTCCAGGCTAGGCGAATCGCCTTCGCTCGACCGGCCGTGGCCCCGTCTGTATCGCCATGCACTACTCATCGGTAACAAGACCCACCCTAACCGAGCGACCGGCCATCACGCCGCTCCGCGCAACCCCACCGTCACAAACCCCTCTTTGCGGGCGTGAACCGAGAGTCGGGCGAGCGACGTCGTGGGCCGCGACGAAGTCGCCAGCGGCGGCCGCTCGGACGCGAGCCATAAGGGGGCCGCCAACCCGCCGCGCCCGCGCGGCCGAAGACACAGCAAAAACAAGCACAGAGCTGCAAAATACAACCCATGCGTCGCTATGTGGCTGCTATCGATCAAGGCACGACCTCGAGTCGGTGCATCGTCTTCGACCGGCAGGGGCGCGTCGTCGGTGTAGCCCAGCGGGAACACGAGCAGATCTTCCCGCGACCAGGTTGGGTCGAGCATGATCCCGAAACCATATGGCGCAATACCGAATTCGTTCTCGGCGAGGTGCTGGAGCGCAGCGGGCTCACCCGCGACGACATCGCCGCGGTCGGGGTAACCAACCAGCGCGAGACAACGGTGGTGTGGGATCGCAGGACCGGCAAGCCGGTGCACAATGCCATCGTCTGGCAGGACACCCGTACCGATCGGCTGTGCACCGAGCTGGGCGGCGAGGCGGGACCGACCCGCTACCAGGACCGCACCGGCCTTCCGCTGTCCACCTACTTCGCGGGGCCGAAGCTGCGCTGGATCCTCGACAACATCGAGGGCGCGCGGGACCGCGCCGAGGCGGGCGAGCTGTGTTTCGGCACCGTCGACAGCTGGGTGCTGTGGAACCTCACCGGCGAGCACGTCACCGACGTGACCAACGCCGCGCGCACCATGCTGATGGATCTTCGTTCGCTGCAGTGGGATTCGCGGATCTGCGCGGAGTTCGGCGTGCCGGAGGCGATGCTGCCGCGGATCCGCAGTTCCTCGGAGGTGTACGCGGAGATCAATTCCGGGCCGTTGGCCGGGGTGCCTGTGGCCGGCATCCTCGGCGACCAGCAGGCCGCCACCTTCGGACAGGCATGTCTGGCGCCCGGTGAGGCCAAGAACACCTACGGCACCGGCAATTTCATGTTGCTGAACACCGGTACCACGCCGGTGTTCAGCAACCACGGCCTACTCACCACGGTGTGCTATCGCGTGGGCGACGCGGACGCCGTGTACGCGCTGGAGGGCGCCATCGCGGTCACCGGCTCGCTGGTGCAGTGGTTCCGCGACAATCTCGGCATCATCTCCGCCGCCGACGAGATCGAGCCGCTGGCTCGCAGCGTCGCCGACAACGGCGGTGCCTACATCGTCCCTGCCTTCTCCGGACTGTTCGCGCCGCGCTGGCGACCGGACGCGCGCGGCGTGATCGCCGGGCTCACCAGGTTCGTCACCAAGGCGCATCTCGCTCGGGCGGTGCTGGAATCCACTGCCTTCCAGACCCGCGAAGTGGTCGATGCGATGCGCGCCGACGCCGAGTCCGAACACCTCGGCCTGGAGCTGACCACACTGAAGGTGGACGGCGGCATGGTCGGCAACGACCTACTCATGCAGTTCCAGTCCGACATTCTCGACGCGCCCGTGGTGCGCCCCGTGGTCAACGAGACCACCGCGCTCGGCGCCGCCTACGCGGCAGGTCTGGCCGTCGGTTTCTGGCCGAGTACCGACGACATCCGTGCCAACTGGGCCGCCGACAAGACCTGGCACCCCATCATGTCGCCACAGGCCCGCGACGATCACATGGCCGCCTGGAACAAGGCCGTCGAACGCACCTACGGCTGGGTGGATTAGCGAACAATCAATACCGTCTTCGCCTCCCGGCGCAACCGCATCGACCCACTCCCGGTTCCGAGCGAAGCTGTTCAGGGGCGCTGCGCGCTCCGCCGTGGGTGGGGAAATTCGCTATTTTCGTGTCAGCGAGACCGAGCATTGCCCGTTCGCGGCCCGGCTCGCGCCCGAGCGGCCAAAGACACAGCTATTCACCTACTGCACGGGCCAAGCGGACGGTTGCCTCCTGAAGCGTCTGCGCCTCGGAAGTGGTGAAGCACAGGCGCATCGAATTGCGGTGGGCGCCGGATACCGAGAAAGCCTCGCCGGGGACGTAGGCTACGCCGAGATCGACCGCGCGGGGTAGCAAGTCCACGGTGTCGGTTCCATCGGTGAAGTCGGCCCACACGAACATGCCGCCAGCGGCTTCGGTACTCACCACGCGGTCACCGAAGTGCTCGCGCAGTCCCCCCACCAAGACACGCGCCCGCTCACCGTAGACGCGCCGGATCTTGTCCACATGCGCCATCAGCCAATCGGTGTCGGCGAGCAGATCGGCGGCGATCTGCTGAGTCAGGGCCGAACCGCACAGGTCCGCACCCTGCTTCAGCAACTCCACGCCCCTGCACACCGCACTCGGTGCGATCATCCACCCCACCCGCAGTGTCGGCGCCAGCGTCTTCGACGCACTCGACAGCCGGATCACGTTGGGCGAGTAGGACGCAACCGGCTCCGGTGATGGCCGATCGAACCACAGCTCGCCGTACGGATCGTCTTCGATCACCCAGAACCCGTACCGTTCGGCGAGTTCGGCAAGTTCACGGCGACGCCCCGGGCTCATGGTGACACCACGTGGATTGTGGAAATTGCTCACCGTGTGCACCAGCGCGGGGCGCTCCCCACGGCCGAGCAGTTCGACCAGCGCGTCGACGCGCATGCCCTCGGCGTCCAGCGGAACCGTGACAATCCGCGATCCCGCCGCCCGGAACACCTGCAGCGCACCGACGTACGCCGGGTCCTCGACCACGACCAGTGCGCCTGGATCCAGCAGTACCTCGGCAAGCAGCGACAGCGCCTGCTGCGAGCCGTGCGTGACGAACATCTCCTCGAGCGGCACCGGCCGACCGAGCCGTGCCGTCTCGCGTGCCGCCAGCACCTCGCGCAGCGGTCCCCAGCCGGCCGATTCGGTGTACTGCAGCCGTGCGCGGTCCGCGAGCGCCGACTCGGCCGCCAGCGCGATCCGGTCGCGCGGCATGAGCAGCTCGTCGGGCAGCCCACCGGCCAAGCTGATGACGTCGGCGCGGGCGGTCAGCTTCAACAGGTCACGAATCGCCGAGCTCGTCAGGCCGTGGAGGCGCCGGGCCAGCGGCGGAGTGGTCGGCGACATGAAACCTCCGAAGGACGCCACGGTACGCGATGCCTCACTGTCCCACATCGCCGACCAGAATATGAAATTCGATTCCCAATATATGAGAAAGTTTCAGCGTTCCCGGATGACGGACACCAGTTTCTTGCCATCCCGGTCGACGGTCGTGACACTCTGCTGGTACACGATCGTTGTGCCGTCGGGGCGATGCTCGGTCAGGTCGACGTTGAAGGTGCCCGGACCCAACTCGGTGATCCGCACGCAATGCGTGGTGCCCACCGGAATCTGCTCGTCGATGGCCTGCTGGAGGACGGCGGCGGTCGAAAAATCCGCATCCGGCGCAACGAACGACCTGGCCCGTTCCCCACTGCGCGCAACGTAGAACGCGTTTTGGAACCCGAGAATGGCCCCGGCCCCGCTGGCGGTGTCGCCGGGGCCGTTGCCGACGGTCACTTTGCCGTCCTTGCTGGACGGGCAGCTCAACGCCGCCGTGGTGCTGCCGACGTCGGGAGCGGCGCTGGTGTCGCCGTTGTTGCGGGAGACCACGATGATGGTCACCGTCAGCGCGATCAGCACGACCACCGCCGCAAGCGCGCCGAGCACGCGCCCCCGTGACGAGGAACCGGACCGGCGAGCGGGCGGGGGCGTCGCAGGAACGCGCAGCGCCAGCCGCATGGCGATCGGGTCCTCGGCCCAAGACAGGCCCGAATCGGACGGTGGAGGAGGTTTAGGCACGCCGCTCTCGGCGGTCGACTGGTTCCACCACGAGCCCTGCTCGCCGCCCATGGGCGGCGGGTGCGCGGCCTCCGCGGCAGGCTGCTCGGGCTCGGTAGGCGCGGGCATCCGTTCGGAGTAGACCGTGGAATCCGGCGCGCGATACTGCGGCGGCGGCGCCGGCGCCGCCTCCGGGTCACCTGCGGGACGCCAGGTGAGTTCGGGGTGGTCGGTCGGCTGCTGCGGCACCTCCCAGCGCGGTCCGGTGTCGGCGCCCATCGGCGGACCGAACTCCGAAACGGGCGGCCCGAATTCGGAAACCGGCGGTCCGAACTCCCCCAACGGCGGACCGAATTCCGACCCGGACTGGCCGGATTCGTTTTCCCTCGCATCACCCTCGGAGGTCACACCCAATCCTTTCCCCAGGACACACGAGTGGGGCGGTCGCGAACGACCGCCCCACTCGCCGAAATCAGGCTCGTGTCAGTACTGGAGTGAACCACCCCACTGGGCGGTGACGCCAGCCACCTCAACGGTCTGCGGAGCAATATCGCCCGACTGAAGCGGAAGCTTAACCTGTGCGGCAGCCTCGAGGGCAGCGGCGCCGCCCGGCTGCTCCCGGATCCAGTTCTCCACGGCGGCCTTGGCCGCGTTCAGCTGAGTGGTATCGAACACCGCGGTGGTGTTGTTGTCGGCCAAGCCCTCGCCACCGGTGTAGGTGGTCAGCTTGACCGTGTTCTTGTCGACGAACTCCACCGAGACGCCGGCCTCGCCCGCACCGGTGGGCGTGTTGTAGCCGATCGTGCCGACGTAACCCGCCTCGTTGCTGAAGTGGTGGGTGTTGGCCACGTAGCCCGGCAGCAGCGTGCCACCGTCGACGTTCGCGCCGATCTCCGCGTGCGGACCGGTCATCTCCACGACCGGCGCGGGTGGGGCGGCCTCCATACGTGGCGCCTGCCACCGCGGCTGCGCCTGCGTCGAGCTCTCCGGCTGCTTCGCCTCGGCGTTGTCGCCACCCGGGGTGTCCGGCTGGGTGCCATCCGGCTGCGCGGGCGGCTGGGTGCCCTGCTCCGGCGTGACCGCAGCCTGCGGCTCGCCCGGCTGCTGGCCGGGGACCGGCAGCGGCGCGACCCGCGGAGGAGTCACACCCGGCTGCGTCGGCCGGGACAGCCGCGGATCCTTCTGGTCCGGCATGGCATGGTCCGAGTCCGGGGTGGTGACGCCGGGCTGGCTCGGCGTCGGCGTGCTCTCCGGCTTGTCGGGATCCTGCTTCGATTCCGGCTTGTCCGGATCCGGCTTGGTGGTCTCCGGCGTGCTCGGCGTCTCGTTCACTCCCGGCTGCGCAGGAGCAGGCGTCGGCGGAGTGGTCGGCTGATCGTTGGGAGCCGCCCCCGCCGGCGCCGCTAAGAGAGTGGCCACCGCAGCCGCGGTGGCCAGTGGCAACGAGGTGCTCGCCATCGCTCGCTGCGTTCGACTCGGCTTACGATGTTTCACTTTTCGCAATCCTTCCCCGGGTGCGGACCGGATCGGCCGCACTCAGTGGTCCCTGGGTGAGACGCCTGATCGTCGAACTAAAGCCGAGTCGTTCGCCGTTCCGATTTGGAAAGGACCTATCCCCCCATACCGAACCTCGCGACCGCCCTCCGATCGCATCTCTGCCGAGGAGTGAACCACATGTGTGCACGATGGGCAACGCGGCGAATAACCAAGGGTGGCAAGAGCACCCGCGCCGAACGCCTGTGCCATGTTCACGGGGCCATATGTCCGATAACGGACACGGCACCGCACGCGTCAATCCAGGTCGTCGTGCCGCATCAGCAGGCGCGCTGCCTCGGTCACCGAACCGGTGAGCGACGGGTAGACCGAGAAGGTCTGCGCCAGGTCGTTGACCGTCAGATTGTTCTGCACCGCAAGCGCGATCGGCAGGATCAGCTCCGAGGCGATCGGCGCGACGACGACGCCGCCGATCACCACGCCGGTCGCGGGCCGACAGAAGATCTTGACGAAACCACGCCGCAGCCCGGACATCTTGGCCCGCGGGTTGGTGTTCAGCGGCAGCATCACTGTGCGCGCGGGAATCTCGCCGTTGTCGATGGCGGTTTGGCTGACACCGACGGTCGCGATCTCCGGGCGGGTGAACACCGCGGAAGCGACGGTCTTCAAGCGGATCGGGCTCACGCCCTCGCCGAGCGCGTGGTACATCGCGATGCGGCCCTGCATCGCGGCCACCGAGGCAAGCGGCAGCAGGCCGGTGCAGTCGCCCGCGGCGTAGATGCCCGGCACCGACGTGCGGGACACCCGGTCCACCCGCAGGTAGCCGCCGCGGTCGAGTTCGATGCCGACCCGCTCCAACCCGAGCCCCTCGGTGTTCGGCGTGGAGCCGACGGTCATCAGTGCGTGCGAGCCGGAGACCGTGCGGCCGTCGGACAGCTTGACCACGATACCCTCGGCGGTCCGCTCGACCGCGTCGGCACGCGCGTGCTTGACCAGCTCGACGCCGCGCTCGGCGAGCGCGTCTTCGAGGACCAGCGCCGCGTCGGCGTCCTCGCCGGGCAGCACGCGGTCCCGGCTGGAGACCAACTTCACCCGCACACCCATCTCGGTGTAGGCGGACACGAACTCGGCGCCTGTCACGCCGGAACCGACCACAACCAGGGTCTCCGGCAGATTCTCCAGGTCGTAGAGCTGACGCCAGTTGAGGATGCGCTCGCCGTCCGGCTCGGCACCGGGCAGCACGCGGGGACTCGCGCCGGTCGCGATCAACACCACCCCGGCCTCGACGGTCAGCTGGGCGCCGTCGGCCAGCTTGGCGAGCACCCGGTGCGCGGCGAGACCCGAGCCGGGATCGATCAACTCGCCGCGCCCGGACAGCACCGTCACCCCGATGGTCTGCAGTTTCGAGCGGATATCGGAGGACTGCGCAAGCGCAAGCGCCTTCACGCGCGCGTTCACCTCGGACAGCTGCACCCGCGCCTGGTTCGGGTCGAGGGTGATGCCGAGATCGCGGGCGCGGCGCAGGTCGGTGCGCACGCCGGTCGAGGCGATGAACGTCTTGGAGGGGACACAGTCCCACAGCACACACGCGCCACCGATGCCATCGGCATCGATCAGCGTCACCGACGCGCCGTGCTGGGCCGCCACCAACGCCGCCTCGTAGCCGGCTGGTCCACCACCGATGATCGCGATGCGGGTCATTGATACCTCCGCTCGAGCTTCGCGCCGGGATCTCCGGCACGTAGTAGACGTTATCCGGCAACCGCCTCGCCCCTCAGATCGCGTTACCGGTGCGCAACAGTTCCGCGGCGCGCGCCGTAGGTGCGGCAATCAAACGCAGTCTCCGACGGTTATTGGCTACCCTTTGCAGGTGCCGATCTACGCCGCTTATGGGTCCAACATGGACTCAACGCAGATGCTCGAGCGCTGTCCGCACTCCCCCATGTCCGGGACGGGCTGGTTGGAGGGCTGGCGGCTCACCTTCGCGGGTGACGACATCGGTTGGGAAGGGCCTCTCGCGACGGTTGTCGAGGAGCCGGGTTCCCGGGTGTTCGTCGTGCTCTACGACGTGTCCCCGGAGGACGAGCAGCGGCTGGACCGCTGGGAAGGCTCGGACTTCGGTATCCACAAGAAGATCCGCCTGCGCGTCACCCGCAACGCGGACGGTGGCGGCGAACCCACGCTGGCCTGGCTGTGGTGTGGCCGCCCCGAAGGGTCGGCCACACCGCTGTGAAAAAGAACTCAGCGCGCGTTCAGCACGAGTTTGGTCAGCACCCGGACGCCGACCGCAAGCGCCCGCTCATCGATGTCGAAGGTCGGCTGGTGCAGATCCAACTGCTCGCCCTGCCCGGACCAGACGCCGAGGCGCGCCATCGCACCCGGCACCTCCTCGAGGTACCAGGAGAAATCCTCGCCGCCGCCGGACTGCATGGTGTCGGCCAGCGCGTCGGGGCCGAGCCCGCGGATCACGTCCTCGAACATCCGGGTGGAGTGCTCGTCGTTGACCACCGGCGGCACACCGCGCCGGTAGTTCAGCTGGTAGCGCACGCCCGTCGGTGCGAGCAGGCCGTCGACGATCTCGCGCACCATCGGCTCCAGCAGCGACCAGGTCGCGTGGTCGCCGGTGCGGACGGTGCCGGTGAGCATGCCCGTCTGCGGAATCGCGTTCGGCGCTTTGCCCGCGCTGACCGCGCCCCACACCATCACCGTGCTGGTACGCGGGTCGATGCGGCGGCTGAGCAGACCAGGCAGGCCGGTGATCACCGTGCCGATCGCGTAGACCAGGTCGCTGGTCAGATGCGGGCGCGAGGTGTGGCCGCCGGGCGAGTCCAGCACCAGCTCGACGGTGTCGGCGGCCGAAGTGATCGCGCCGACGCGAATGCCGACCCGGCCCACCTCGAGGCGCGGGTCGCAGTGCAGCGCGAAGATCCGCTCGACGCCCGCCAGCGCGCCTGTGGCCACGACGTCGATCGCACCTCCTGGCATGACCTCCTCCGCTGGTTGGAAGATCAACCGCACTCCGACCGGCAGCTCGACCTCCGCGAGCGCCAGTGCGGCGCCGAGCAGAATCGTGGTGTGCGCGTCGTGGCCGCACGCGTGCGAGACGCCCGGCACGGTGGAAGCGAAGGCGAGTCCGGTGAACTCCTGCAGCGGGAGCGCGTCCATGTCGGCACGCAGGCCGATGCGCGGTCCCTCCGGCCCCATGTCACAGATGAGTCCGGTGCCGCCGGGAAGTACCTGCGGCGCGAGGCCGGCCTTGGTCAGCCAGGTCGAGACGAACTCGGTGGTGGCGAACTCGGTGCGGGAAAGCTCCGGGTTGGCGTGGATGTGCCTGCGCCATTGGACGAGGTCGACCGTGTGCTCGGCCAACCACGACTCGACCGCTTCCTGCCCGGTTCCCACGGTGTCCGACGATGCCGGGCTCCCGGAACCCTCCGTGGCTACGCACGGGCCCGTCGCCCGCGCCGCCGAACGGCCGGTAGTGCTCACCGAATGTCCTCCTGTCGTTGAACGAGCCGTTGCAACAACCTGTCCCTATGTATGTCATCGCGGGCGACGGCGATTGCGGTACGCGCGAGCGCGAGCGCGCCATCGAGAACCGCCTGATCCGCCGACGCGTTGATGCTCGCCGCGGCGAAGCCCGGCTGATGTGTCACCGCACCACCGGCATCGATGCCGATAACCGGGTGTATGCCCGGAATGACGTTGGTGACGTTGCCCATGTCCGTGCTGCCCAGCGGCCGTTGCGCCTCGAGTTCCGGTGCGATCGGCACACGCCCCAATCCGGCGATCTGCTCACGATAGGCGAACAGTAACTCCGGATCCGGGGTGAGCTCGGTGTACGTCGGCGCGAGCGTCCGGATCTCGTGGGTGCAGCCGGTCGCGAGGGCACCCGCCTCGAAACAAGCCGACGCTCGTCGCATCAGATCGTCGAGGGATGCGGAGTCGACTGCGCGTAGGTAATACAGCAGTTCCGCACGTCCGGGCACGATGTTGGGAGCTACGCCACCGTCGCCGACTATACCGTGCAGTTGCTGGCCGGGCAGGAGATGTTGCCGCAGCAATCCTAGAGCAACCTGTGCGACGGTGGCCGCGTCGCCCGCGTTGCGGCCCAGCTCCGGGGCCGCGCTGGCGTGCGCCTCGCGCCCGTGGAAAACCACCGACACGTCGGCAAGGGCCAGCGAGCGGGCACCGACGATGTCGAGCGGACCGGGGTGCACCATCATCGCCATCGCGACGTCGTCGAACACCCCGCGCTCCAGCATGAGCACCTTGCCGCCGCCGCTCTCCTCGGCGGGCGTGCCGAACACCAGCACGGTGATACCGAGCGCGTCCGCGACCTCGGCGAGGCCGAGCGCGGCGCCGACCGCGGCGGCGGCGATGATGTTGTGGCCGCAGGCATGCCCGATCTCGGGGAGCGCGTCGTACTCCGCGCAGATACCGACCGTCATGGGCCCGCTGCCGTAGCGTGCACGGAACGCGGTGGGCAGTTCGGCGACGCCGGTCTCGATCTCGAAGCCGCGTTCGGCCAGCGGAGCGATGGCCTTGGCGACGCTGCGAGTCTCCTCGAACGCCAGCTCCGGTTCGGCGTGGATCGCATGCGAGAGCGCAATCAGCTCGGCGGACATCGCTGTGATGGCTGCATCGGAGCGGCCGACCACGTCGTCGACACCAGTGCGCGCAGCGTGATCGTCGCGATGCGATTCATGGTCTCCGCTGCGCGGTGGTGGCATGAAACACAGTCTCGCATTGCGGCTGTGTCTATTTGCCAGCGCCTGCGGCGCTGGGTGTTCGCGGCCCCCTGTGGCTCGCGTCCGAGCGACCGCTGCTGGCGACTTCGTCGCAAACGCAACGGCCACTCGGACGCGAGCCGGGCCACGAACAGCGAATGCTCGATCTCGCTACGCTCGAAACCAGGAGTGCCGCCGATGCGGTCACGTCAGCCGGCGAACTCAGCATTGATTCGCCCACCCTCTGCACCGCGCATTCGCCACCCCCGGCGCAGCCTATACACCGTGGGAGCCGCCACCGGCGACTTCGTCACAAACACCACCACCCGAACACGAACCGGGCCACGAACAGCGAATGCTCGATCTCGCTACGCTCGAAACCAGGAGTGCCGCCGATGCGGTCACGTCAGCCGGCGAACTCAGCATT
>NZ_JBFRFQ010000012.1:0-136844 GCF_052114905.1 Nocardia sp. 2TAF39 | reverse complement strand
GTCCAGGACGTGCCGGTCCACGCAGTTGTAGGCGACGTTGAGCGTGCCACCGACGAACCACCTCGCCACCGGCGCGGCACTCCAGTCCAGCACCTGGTCGAACGATCGATACCAGTGCAGCCGATCGGCCTGCTCGCCCCAGAACGCGTCGCGGTCGGCGGTCGCCCGCTGGTAGAGCGTGGCATCGGCGTTCGCCGCGGCGGCGAACGCCGCGGTCGGCGGGTAGGAGTCCCTGTGGTCGGCGGTGGTTTCGGTCATCTCGTCTCTTCTTTCCACGTAGCCTGAGCGCACGAATTGACGCAGCCGAGTTCGACAGTAATCAACTGTGACCTGAGCCGCGCTCGGGTGTGCCCACCGGGTTTCGATACCATCACGCGGTGTGCGATCGGCACCATGGTGGCCGGCCCATCGGAGGGTCTCGACGGAGGCGATGTTGCGGCGAATAGATCAATTTCGCGTGAGTTTTGGTGTGTTTCGGTGATGTTGCCGGCTTGGTAACAAGTGGAATGAACTCGGGTCGATCCGATGACAGTGTCTGCCGCGGTGGATACTCTGCGAACACCCGAGGCGGACGTGTCGGCGTGTCTGATGGACCACGCGCCTGTCCTCGGTTTCCCCCCTTCACGCACCGGGAGAATGCGTTGAGATTGCACAGAGCGATGGCGCTGACCGCGGCTGTACTTCTGGCCACCGGCTTCGGACTGGCCGCCTGTTCGTCGGACGACGGTGCCGACGCCGACAGCGTTACCGTGAACGGCGGCGAGCCGCAGAATCCGTTGGTACCTACCAACACCAACGAGAACATGGGTGGTCGTGTGGTGGACCGACTGTTCGCGGGCCTGAAATATTACGACGCCGACGGCAGGGCCCACGACGAAATGGCGGAGTCGATCCAGACCACGGATCGGAAGAACTATCGGGTCACCATCAAGCCCAACTGGAAGTTCAGCGACGGCACTCCAGTGACCGCAGAGTCGTTCGTCGACGCGTGGAACTACGGCGCGCTCGGCACCAACGCCCAGCTGCAGAGCTATGTGTTCGCTCCCATCCTCGGCTTCGAGGAGGTATCGGCGAAAAACCCGACGGCACAGACGATGTCGGGTCTGAAGGTGATCGATGACCGCACTTTCACCATCGAGCTGAAGGCGCCGTCGATCGATTTCGAGACCGGGCTCGGGTACGCGCCGTTCTATCCGCTGCCGGAGGTCGCGTTCAACGACATAAAGGCATTCGGGGAGAACCCGATCGGCAACGGTCCGTACAAGTTCGCTCGCACCGGAGCGTGGGAGCACAACGTCGAGATCGATCTGGTGCCCAATCCGGACTACCCGGGCCGGCGCCCGGCGAAGAACAAGGGCCTGCGGTTCGTGATGTACCAGTCCTTCGACACCGCCTACGCGGATCTGCAGGCGGGCAACCTCGACGCGCTGGACACCGTGCCCGACAGTGCACTCACCTCCTACAAGCGGGATCTCGGCGACCGCGCGATCACGAAGCCGACCGCGCAGAACCAGCACATCGGCATCCAATCGGATGTCGCGCACTTCGCGGGTGCGGAAGGGCTGTTGCGGCGCAGAGCGATCTCGCTGGCCATCAATCGAGAACAGATCTGCGAGAACATCTTCCACGGCACCCGGATTCCGGCCCGCGACTTCACCGCGAGCACGCTGCCCGGGTTCGACGGAAACCTGCCCGGCGTGCAGACGCTGAACTACAACCCCGACGAGGCCAAGAAGCTGTGGGCGCAAGCCGACGCGATCTCGCCGTGGTCGGGTCGCTACGAGATCGCCTACAACTCCGACGGCGGCCATCAGGCCTGGGTCGAGGCCGTGGCGAACAGCGTGAAGAACACCCTCGGCATCGACGCCATCGGCACGCCGTACCCGACGTTCAAGAATATTCGCGACGAGGTGAACGCACACACGATCAACAAGGCGTTCCGGTACGGCTGGCAGGGCGACTACCCCACCATGCTGCAGTTCCTCACCTCGCAGTACTACAGCTACTCCGACACCAACAACGTGGACTACAAGAGCCCCGAGTTCGACCGTCTGCTCGACGCCGCTCAGGCCGCCCCGACCCAGGAGGAGTCCTACAAGATTATCGCGCGGGCGCAGACCCTGCTGTTCGCGGACATGGCCGACATCCCGGTGCTCGACTACGTCGCCGCGGCGGGCCGCTCGGACAAGGTGCAGAAGGCCGAGCTCGCCTGGAACGGTCTGTTCAACTTCGAGAACATCGAGAAATAGCCGCTCGGCGATTCGCGACGTCTCAGGTGGGCGGCGCGGATCCGCCGCTCACCCAGGAGGCGTAATGGCCTGGTATGTCTTGCGGCGTCTGCTCCAGATGATCCCAGTATTTCTCGGGGCGACGCTGCTCATCTATGCCCTGGTGTTCCTTGTCCCTGGCGACCCGATCCACGCGCTGGCCGGCGACAGGCCGATGACGCCCGCGGTGGAGGCCCAGCTTCGCGCGCGCTACCACCTCGACCAGCCCTTTATCGTGCAATACCTGCTGTACCTGAAGGGCATCGTCACGTTGGACTTCGGCACGGCCTTCTCCGGCAGGCCGGTGCGTGACGAGCTCGCGCGCGCCTTTCCGATCACTATCAGGCTGGCGTTAATGGCCTTGGTTATCGAGGCCGTGTTCGGTGTCGTGTTCGGCCTGATCGCCGGGCTGCGCAAAGGCAAGCTTTTCGACTCGACGATGCTGCTGATCAGCCTGATCGTCATCGCGGTTCCGGTTTTCGTGGTGGGCTTCCTCGCACAGTTCCTGCTCGGGGTGAAATGGGGGATCGCGCCGGTGACCGTCACCGGGAGGGCCAGCGTCGGCGAGCTGCTTGTTCCGGCGTTCGTGCTGGGCTCGCTGTCGTTCGCCTACGTGCTGCGGCTGACGCGAAACTCGGTGGCGGAAAACATGTCCGCCGACTACGTGCGCACCGCGACCGCGAAGGGGCTCAGCAGGCCGCGTGTGGTGACCGTGCACATCCTGCGCAATTCGATGATCCCGGTGATCACCTTCCTCGGTGCCGACCTCGGCGCTCTGATGGGCGGGGCGATCGTCACCGAGGGCATCTTCAACATCCCTGGTGTGGGCGGCACGCTGTACCAGGCGATCACCAGGGGCGAACCGCCGACGGTGGTCTCGTTCGTCACGGTGCTGATCGTCATCTTCCTGATCTCCAATCTGGTCGTCGACCTGCTCTACGCCGCACTCGACCCAAGGATTCGCTATGCCTGACCCGAACAAAGGCTCCGGCCAGGAGCGCGTCGGGCAGGAGCACTTCGTCGCTCCGCCCGACGAGGTCGAGGTGCTCGCCACCGATGTGGTGGTGGATTCGGGTGCGCCGAGCAGTATCTGGCGCGACGCGTGGCGGCAGCTGCGGCGCAATCCGATCTTCGTCATCGCGGCGCTGCTGATCGTGTTCGTACTGATCGTTGTGATCTGGCCGGGGTTGTTCACCGACCAGGACCCCCGATACTGCAACGGCGACTTCAGCATGGACCCGAGCGGCGCGGGACACCCGTTCGGCTTCGACAAGCAGGGATGTGACATCTATGCCCGAACCGTTTACGGCGCACGGGCTTCCGTGCTGGCCGGTATCGGTGCGACGGTGCTGTTCGTGCTGATCGGCGGCACGCTCGGGGCGCTCGCGGGCTTCTACGGCGGGCTGCTCGACTCGATCGTGTCTCGCGTCGCGGAGATTTTCTACGCGATCCCGCTGATGCTGGCTGCCATCGTGATCATGCAGCTGCTGGATTCGCGCACGATTTGGACGGTGGTCGTCATCCTCGCGTCGTTCACCTGGCCGCAGGCGGCGCGGATCGCCCGTAGCGCGGTGATCCAGGCGAAGAACAGTGATTACGTCACAGCGGCAAAGGCTTTGGGCGTCTCCCGAATACAGACGTTGCTGCGCCACGTGCTGCCGAACGCGGCGGGGCCGCTGATAGCGGTCACTACGCTGTGGCTCGGCGTCTTCATCGTCACCGAGGCGACGCTGTCCTACCTCGGCGTCGGATTGCCGCGCACGGTCGTGTCTTGGGGCGCGGACATCGCCTCCGGACAGAAGGAGATCCGCACGTCGGCGATCCTGTTCTATCCCGCGACGGCTCTGGCGCTCACCGTGCTGAGCTTCATCATGCTGGGCGACGCTATGCGTGACGCCCTCGACCCGAAGGCGAGGAAGCGATGAGCGACGCCGCCCAGGCGCAGACGCCGCTGCTCGAGATCACCGGCCTCAACGTGAGTTTCACCGCGGAGGGCAAGCGGGTCCGCGCAATACGCGACGTGAGCCTGTCTGTGTATCCGGGCCAGACCGTAGCCATCGTCGGCGAATCCGGCTCCGGGAAGTCGACGACAGCGCATGCCATCATCGATCTGCTGCCCGGAACGGGGCGGGTCACCTCCGGCGAGATCATATTCGACGGCAAAGACCTCACCGCGGCCTCGAAGCGGGACATCGTCGCCGTGCGCGGCAGCGGCATCGGTCTGGTGCCCCAGGACCCGATGTCGAATCTGAACCCGGTATGGAAGATCGGGTTCCAGATCCGGGAGACGCTCGAGGCCAACGGCATCGCGAAAGGTAAGGCGGCCAAGAGAAGAGCTGTCGAGCTGCTCGAGGAAGCAGGAATGTCCGATGCCGAGCGCAGGGTCAACCAGTACCCGCATGAGTTCTCCGGCGGCATGCGCCAGCGCGCGCTGATCGCGATCGGGCTGGCTTGCCGTCCCAAGCTGCTGATCGCGGACGAGCCGACCTCGGCGCTGGACGTCACCGTGCAGCGGCAGATCCTCGACCACCTCGACGGGCTGACGGCCGAACTCGGCACCGCGGTTCTGCTGATCACCCACGACCTCGGCCTCGCCGCCGAACGCGCGGAACATCTGGTGGTCATGTACCGCGGCAGGGTGGTGGAATCCGGTCCGGCCCTGCAGATTCTGCGGGACCCGCAGCATCTGTACACCAAGCGGCTGGTGAACTCGGCGCCCTCGCTTGCCTCGCAGCGGTTGTCGTCGGTGCGGCAGCGGGCCGAGACCCGTGCGCATGCGGTGCAGGTCGCCGAGCAGGTGGTCGCGGGCGAGAGCGAGCACACGGCCGTTCCCGACAACGTGGTTGTGGCCGAACACCTCACCAAAGTGTTCCCGATTCGCGGCGGCACGCCGTGGAAGTGGACCGACTTCGTCGCGGTGGACGACGTGTCGTTCTGGTTGCGGCGCGGCACGACGACGGCCATCGTGGGCGAGTCCGGATCGGGTAAGTCGACGGTCGCGCAGATGGTGCTCGGTCTGCTCGAGCCGACCTCAGGGTCTGTCATCTTCGACGGTAACGAGGTGGCGAAGCTGGATCGCGGGGGCGCCTTCGCGTTCCGGCGCAGGGTACAGCCGATCTTCCAGGACCCCTACGGCTCGCTCGACCCGATGTACTCGATCTACCGCAGCATCGAGGAGCCGCTGCGTACGCACAAGATCGGCGCGCCTGAGCAGCGGGCGGCGACGGTCCGGGAACTGCTGGACAAGGTGTCGCTGCCGTCCACTGTGCTGCGGCGCTATCCCAACGAGCTGTCCGGCGGGCAGCGCCAGCGCGTTGCCGTCGCACGGGCGCTCGCGCTGCAGCCGGAGGTGGTGGTGTGTGACGAGGCGGTCTCCGCGCTCGACGTGCTGGTGCAGGCGCAGATCCTGCGGCTGCTCAACGATCTGCAGGCCGAACTCGGGCTGTCGTATCTGTTCATCACCCACGACTTGGCCGTCGTCCGGCAGATCGCGGACGACGTGCTGGTCATGCAGCGCGGGAAGGTGGTCGAGGCGGCGACGACGAACGAGGTGTTCGACGCTCCGAAGAAGGAGTACACCCGCAGGCTGCTCGATGCCATACCGGGGCGCGACCTGCTGGCCGGATAGGGCAGGCCGGACCGGTTCACGCGACCGGAAGTAGCCTCGTATGCCGTGACCGATCCGCTGCAACCCCTCATCGATCTGCCCGGTGTCCGGGACGCGGCCGACCGGGCCCGTGCCGCCCTGGCCGAGGTGCACCGGCACAAAGCCAACCGGCGTGGGTGGCCCACTACGGCGGCCGAGGCCGCAGTGCGTGCGGCCCGATCCTCGGCTGCCATCGACGGCGGCAGCACCGAGCTGCCCGCCGACGGCAGGGTGGCCGATCCGATTCTGGCCGGGGCACTGCGGGTGGGGCAGGCGTTGGACGGAGAAGCGCTGCGAAATCTGGTCGGCACCTGGCGGCGGGCACCGTTGCAGGCGCTGGCGCGGCTGCATCTGCTCGCCGCAGCAGATCTGGTGCGGCGGGAGGAGTTGCTCGGCAGGCCGCGCGGCGACGCGGGCGTGGCGGAGCGGCTGGATCTGCTGGTGCAGACGGTGCTCGGATCGAGTGCGCCCGCGCCGGTGCTCGCCGCGGTGGCGCACGGTGAGCTACTGGCACTGCGACCGTTCGGAACGGCGGACGGTGTGGTGGCGCGGGCCGCCTCGCGCCTGGTCGCGGTGTCGAGTGGGCTGGACCCGCATAGTCTCGGCGTGCCGGAGGTGTTCTGGTTGCGCAGGCGCCGGGCATACCTGGATGCGGCCGCCGCATTCGGAACCGGGGATCCGGATGCGGTGGGCAGCTGGGTGATTCTGTGCTGTGGCGCGTTCGAGGACGGGGCGCGGGAGGCGACGTCGATCGCCGATTCGGCGGGATAGCGGCCGTACACGTCAAAGCGGGCGGCGTGTCTCTCGACCTCACCGCCCGCTAGCACGGACGCCCGGTTACCAAGCGTGCTATATGGGTTGTGTTCTGCGGCCTCGGCGACAATCCGGACATCGCCGGTTCATCCCCGCAACCTGTGCGAGGCCCTCGCCGTCGAATACCCGTATTTCGCAGGCCCACAACGCTTCTGCCCTTGTCGCGGCGCGCTCCGCGTGGGTGCCTGGTGTCCGTGCTGGGAAGGGTGGGATGGGAGACAGTACCTTCTCTTCCGGTCCTGCCTTGGCCTTCCGTCCTTCCGTAGCTCCATTTCTACACTGTGACTGCCCTCACATCAAGGGATCGGAGAACATTCAATAAGCGGCGTGTCATCCGGTGTTTCGTGGTTAAATGCCTGGTCGCCCCGCCCTCCGCGCGATGTCGGCAGATGCTGGGAGTTCGCCGCGGGACCATCGCCGGGCAGGCTGCGCGGGCAGTCGAAACTCAGCGTCGCCGCCGCAGGAGCCGGTAGCTGATGGCCCCGGCCAGCACCGCGCTCAGGCCGACCGCGGCCGTCGCCGCAAGTGTGGTGGACGACGGCGCCTGGAAGCGCGCCCAGAGGGACACCGGATTGGAGAAGGCCAAAATCGGCCAGCCACGCGCCGTGGCCTCGCGGCGCAAATTGCGATCCGGATTGACTGCGGTCGGGTGGCCCACCGCACCGAGCAGTGGCAGATCCGTGATCGAGTCGGAGTAGGCGTAACAGCGCGAGAGGTCGTAACCCTCGCTGGCAGCGAGCTTTTCGATCGCGGCGACCTTACCCTCGCCGTAGCAGTAGAACTCGACGTCTCCGGTGTACTTGCCGTCCGCCACGACCATCCGGGTGGCCGCAGTGTGCGAGGCGCCGAGCGCTTCCGCGATCGGGCCGACGATCTCCTCGCCGGAGGCCGAGACGATCACCACGTCGTGGCCCCGGATCTTGTGGTCGGCGATGAGATCGGCCGCCTCCGCGTAGATCAGCGGGTCGACCAGCTCGTGCAGAGTCTCGGCCACAATGGATTTCACCTGCTCGACATCCCAGCCCGCGCACATGTTCGTCAGATGGGCGCGCATCCGCTCCATCTGGTCGTGGTCGGCGCCCGACAGCAGAAACAGGAAGTGGGCGTAGCTGCTCTCCAGGACGGCGCGGCGGTTCAGCAGTCCCTGTGCGTAGAAGGGCTTGCTGAACACGAACGTGCTCGACTTCGCGATCACTGTCTTGTCGAGATCGAAGAAGGCGGCGACGCGACCGCCCGCAGTGGCTGGGTTATCCACCCGACCAGGATAGGCGGCTGCCTCGCCTTCGCTCGGCCCGGCGCGGGTTGGGGCGGACAGTGTTCGGCTGTGTCTGGTGGGCGGCTGCCTCGCCTGCGCTCGGCCCGGCGCGGGCTGGGGCGGACAGTGTTCGGCTGTGTCTGGTGGGCGGCTGCCTCGCCTGCGCTCGGCCCGGCGCGGGCTGGGGCGGACAGTGTCCGGCTGCGCACCTAGGCATGCGCGGACCCCGAGGGAGGGCGGATCGGAGCGCGCGACGTTACCGGTGAGTTTGCCCTGCAGACGCCGGGGCATGACGGTTGCAAAGTTCTCCGCCGACAGACTTGCATTGTGTCCGGGGCTTGGGTGTAGTATTTGTGGCACCTGGACATAGTCCAGGCGCGTTCAGCCCGACCCCCCGGGGCTGAACCCCGACGGCCCCAGCCTCCTCCCCCCCGGCTGGGGCCGTCCTCTATTTCGGGGACGGTTCTGCGGTTCGCGTGGACGGGAAGTTCTCCACAGCCCGCGAGTTGTCCACATTCGACACTTCGCCCCTTCTCTCCTCGAGCGTATTCGGCAACGCTGACCTGCATGAACCTCGAAGCGCCACCGGCCGACGGCCCGCCACCGGCTCTCGTGCTCATCCATGACGACCGGCTCAGCGACGAAGTCCGGCGCGTCGCGGCCGCCGCCCAGCGGGGCCTCGACGAGCGACCACATCCCGTCGGCAGGCACGCGTGGACCGGTGCTCCGTTGGTGGTCCTGGACACAAACGCCGCACGAGACGCGGCGGCGGCCGGTTATCTGCGCCGGGCGGGTGTGGTCTTGGTAACCGACGGTGAGCCGGGGTTGCTCGATTGGCAGGCGGCGGCATCGGTCGGCGCGGAGCGAGTTATCGCCCTGCCCGGTGCGGCGGTAGGGCTCATCGAAATGTTTGCTCAGTACGGCGAGCATCGTGCGGGCGACGGTATCGTCGTCGCCATCGTCGGGGCGGGCGGTGGCGCGGGCGCGTCCACCTTGGCCGCCGCGCTCGCGCTGCGCGCTGCCGCCGAGGGGTTCCGGCACGAAACGTTGCTGGTCGACGGCGCGCCGTTCGGTGGTGGCCTCGACCTACTGCTCGGAATCGAGACCACGGCGGGCCCACGCTGGCCCGACCTGGTCGTCGAGGACGGGCGCGTGTCCGCCGCCGCGCTGCACGGCGCGCTGCCCACCGCCGCTCCCGGTCTGGCGGTGCTGTCCTGCGGCCGCCGCGGTGCGGGTCGATTGCCACGTGAGCTCGGCTCCGCCGCCGTCCGAGCGGTCATCGAAGCGGGCCGGGGTGCAGGCGATTTGGTAGTTTGCGACATCTCGGGCGAGCGGGGCCCGCATGCCGACCAGATGCTCGACGCGGCGGATCTCGTCGTTCTGGTCGTCCCGGCGCGGCTACGGGCTGTCGCCGCCGCCGAGGCCGTGTCCGCCCACGTCGCGCGCCGGAACCCGAACCGAGGCTTGATTGTCCGCGGACCCGCGCCTGGTGGTCTGCGTGGAGCCGAGGTCGCCGAAGTGCTCGATCTTCCGCTGCTCGCCGCTGTCCGCGCGCAGACCGGGCTCGCGCACCGCGTGGAGCGCGGTGGAGTCGCGGTGCGCCGGCGTGGACCGCTGCGCGATGCCGCCGATGCCGTTCTCGGGGTGCTGAGCGCACCCCCGGGGCAGCGGTGAGGAGGCGACAATGAGTGCGTTGGTGACTTCCGAGTTGCTGGATCGAGTGCGGGAGCGACTGGCCGGAGCGACTGGCGATCCGGATCCGGCGCAGGTCGCCGCCGCCATTCGGGCCGAGGCTGGCGGGGTGCTCGGCGACACCGATCTGCTACGGGCGCTGCGGTTGTTGCAGACGGAAATGACCGGGGCCGGCGCGCTCGAACCATTGCTGCATGATCCACATGTCGCGGACGTCTTGGTAACGGGGCCCGACGCGGTGTGGATCGATCGGGGCCACGGATTGGAGAAGACTTCCATCACGTTCCCGGACGAGGCAGCGATCCGACGACTCGCGCAGCGGTTGGCGCTATCGGCGGGTCGGCGACTCGACGACGCGCAGCCGTGGGTGGACGGCAGGCTGGCCGGAGCCGGTGCGGCCCTGGGAGATTCGTTCGGGGTTCGACTGCACGCGGTGCTGGCGCCGGTCGCCCACGGCGGCACCTGCCTCTCGTTGCGCGTCCTCCGTCCCGCCACCCAGGGGCTGGACGCGCTCGCCGCGGCGGGTGCGGTGCCCGCCGACGCACAATTGTTGCTACAGCGGATCGTGCAGGCGCGGTTGGCGTTTCTCGTGGTCGGCGGCACCGGCGCGGGCAAGACGACGCTCCTGTCCGGCCTGCTCGCCACGGTGGGGCCGACCGAGCGGATCGTCTGCGTCGAGGACGCGGCCGAGCTGGCACCGCCGCATCCGCATGTGGTCCGCTTGGTTGCCAGAACCGCGAACGTGGAGGGCGTCGGTGCGGTCACCGTTCGCGACCTGGTCCGGCAGGCGCTGCGCATGCGGCCCGACCGCATCGTGGTCGGCGAGGTCAGAGGAGCCGAGGTCGTCGACCTCCTGACCGCATTGAACACGGGCCACGACGGCGGCGCGGGCACCGTGCACGCCAACTCGCCGCGGGAGCTTCCCGCTCGCCTGGAAGCCCTTGCCGCCCTCGGCGGAATGGACCGCGCGGCCCTGCACAGCCAACTCGCCGCAGCCGTCCAGGTCGTTCTCCACGTGCACCGCAGATCCGACGGATCGCGCGGGCTCCGCGAGATCGGCCTTGTGCACCGCGACGACGGTGGGCGGGTGCGGATCACTCCCGCCTGGCACGCTACTGCCGATGCCCCGGCGGCCGAGGAGCTGTCTCGCCTGCTCGACGAACGGCTCGACCGATGAGCGCCGCGATAGTGTGTCTGGCGCTCGCGTTGCTCGTGGTTCCGGCGTCGACCTCGCGGTGCCGGTTCGCGCAGATGTTCACCGCGTCGGGCGGACGTCGAAAGCCTCTGCAGAACAGTATTTTCCGAGCATGCGCTCTGGTGGGCTTCGCGGCACTGCTTGCTTTCGGGCCGGGCCCGCTTCTGGCGGCCGGTCTGGTCGCCGGGACCGCAGGACTTCGGGTCCGCAGGGCTACACGGGACCGGCGCAGACACGCCGAGTGCGGGTACCTGCTCGACGCACTGGAGGCCGTGATCGGCGAGTTGCGGGTCGGCGCCCATCCGAGTGCCGCGGCCGAGGTCGCGGCGCGCGAGTCGCGGGGTGACTCGGCTCGCGCGTTCGCCGTCGGCGCAGCGCGCAGCAGGCTCGGCGGTCCTGCGGCGTCGGGGCTTCGCCAGCCGGATTCGATTGTCGCGGTGGAGCTGTCCAGGATCGCGGATGCCTGGCAGGTCGCCGAGCAGCACGGCCTTGCCCTCGCGGAGTTACTGTCGGCGGCGCGCACCGATCTCGCCGGCCGCATCCGGTTTCACGGTCGCACCATGGCGGCGCTGGCGGGTGCCCGTGCGACCGCCGCGGTCTTGGCGGGCCTGCCGTTCCTGGGAATCGTTCTCGGACAAATGATGGGCGCTTCGCCCTTGCGTGTCCTCTTCGCCTCGTCCATCGGGGTGGTCCTGCTGCCGCTCGGTGCCGGTCTGGCTTGTGCTGGTCTGCTGTGGACCGACGCCATTACACGAAGGGTCTTGGTATGACGCGGTTTCCAGCATTCATGGCGCACCGGTCGGCTGATACGGGTCGAACAGGTTTCCTTCGGCGAAGCGGGCATCACGGATTTCGCACGCCGCGACCGGCGAGCGGCAGCAGGTCGAGATCGACGCGCGGGTCATCGACCATGACTGGTTCCGGATCGAGCTGCCCGGCCCCGGCCGGTCAGCCGTCGGCATCGAGGTCACCGGCAGTCCAAGGCTCGGCTCGGTGGCCGGTTGTGCTGTGTGCGCGGCATTTTCACGTATCTGTTCTCGTGACGAGAGTTGGGTATGGAGTTCATTACCGAGAATTCGATAGTGCCGCTGCTGTTGCTGGCGGTCGCGTTGGCGCTGTTCCCCGGGCGAGTGGCGGTGAGTCGGCGGCTGCGTGCCCTCCGGCAGTTGGGTACCGGACCGGTCGAGTCGTCGCATGGAGCAGATCGGAAGGCCGATCCGCTTGCCGTAGCTTCGGTCTTCGACCTGCTGGCCGCCTGCCTACGGGCCGGGCTCCCTATGGCGGGGGCGGCGCGGGTCGTGGCGCCCGGCACGCCGGAACCGCTGGGCAGTGCCCTGCGGCAGGCAGCGGATCTGCTCGCACTCGGCGCCGACGCTGCCACCGCGTGGGAGCGGGTCGCGCGCGACGGCGCTGGGCGTGCGGGGGTGGAGGAGGTCGAGTCGCTCGCCCGCATGGCGCGGCGCTCGGCGCGGTCCGGTGCGTCGCTGGCGGTGGCGGTCGGGGAGTTGGCCGAACAGCGCAGGGGCGCGCTCGAAGACGAGGCCGCCGCGAAGGCGGAGCGTGCCGGGGTGCTGATCGGAGGCCCTCTCGGCTTGTGTTTCCTTCCCGCCTTCGTCTGCCTCGGCATCGTGCCTGTGGTGATCGGACTGGCGGGCCGAGTGCTCGGCGGTGGGCTGTTGTGACGCTGCGCACCCGACCGACGGAAACGGGCTCGCGCGGATGGGCCGCACGGGCGGGAGTGAGAGGGGAATCAGGTGGGAATCGAGCGGATGACGAGGTCCGCGGGCCAGGGCCTGCGGGCTGTATATATGACACTGCGCTCGCGAATGTTGCAAGCGATGGTCGCGGACGATGGCATGAGCACGGCCGAGTACGCGATCGGCACGATCGCGGCGGCGGCCTTCGGGGCTGTGCTCTATGGCGTCGTGACGGGCGACAGCATCGTGAACGCCTTGACGAAGATCATCGATCGGGCGCTCAACACCACGGTGTAGCCGCCCGCGCCGGTGCGGGAGAGCGCCGCGGTGCACCGGGCACAGCCGGCGACCGTGGAGCCGTGACGATCGAGGCCGCGATCGCGCTCACCGCGGTCGTCGCGACGATCGTGTTGTGCATCGGTGCCCTGCTTGCGGCGTCGACTCAGGTCCGCTGTGTCGACGCCGCTCGCGAGGCGGCCCGCCTGGCCGCCCGCGGAGATGACTCGAACGCTCTCCGCGCGGCAGCAAGTGTCGCCCCGCCAGATGCGGACATCACTGTCCGCATCGAGGGCGCCCGTGCTTCGGCTGTGGTCTCCTCTCGTACTCCGCTGCTGCCGCTTCTCACTCTCCGGGCCGAAGCAGTCGCCACCCTGGAGCCGGGGGCGGCCTCTTGAACGCGGGATCCGGGGTGGTTCGTGCAAGGGCGAACCGAGAAGCAGTGCTGCGCTCGGGCCGGGAACCCAAGCCGATGGTCAATGCGGCAATAGGTGCGGCCGAAGTACCGCTGCTCCGCTACACCCCGAGGTCGACGACTGCGCGGATCAACCGTGCGCGACGTATGAGATCCGCGGTGCAAGTTCGTCATGTGTCCGGGGAGGAGGGCGTGGCGACCGTGTTCGCGTGCCTGGGGTTGGTGGCGCTGATCAGCGCGACGCTGTTGATCGGACAGATGGGGGTCGTCGTGGTGGCGCGACATCGGGCGCAGGCGGCAGCGGATCTTGCGTCGCTCGCTGCGGCGGGTGCATTGGCGGAAGGACTGGAGGCCGCGTGCGTCGAGGCGGAACAGGTGGCGCAACGGATGGGCTCACGGCTCGCAGGCTGCGTGGCCGCGGAGTGGGACGTGACTGTCACTATCGAAAGAAATGTACCAATGGGTCTGTTTGGGGGTCGGATAGTTTCCGTGGTCGCACGCGCCGGTCCGGTTGAAGAGTGAGACAGTACTGCGCGCTCAGTCGGTCGCTGTCGGGAGCAGCGGAAATCTGTAATTCCGCTGGGGGATAAATGCGGACTTGCGAATTCCCCGTGCGGGGCGGGATAACCGGAACAAATGAATGCGCATGTTCGCAAATGGCCGTGTGGCAATAGCGTAGTTAACATGAATTCATTCCTTTTTATTCGCAGAGGGTGAAGTGGTTCCATTCCACTCGGATGCGACCCGGTGTTCCCGCGGATCTCCCGGCCGGAGGGCCAACCGGTCACATGCTCAGCTCGACGTCGTCGTGAATCAAGCGCGGCGGCTTTCACATGGCGGGTAGCTCGGCCAGCATGGCCGTGAGCAGCCGCGCCGCACCCGCCTTGTTCAGCGGATGATTCCCATTGCCGCACTTGGGCGATTGGACGCAGGACGGGCACCCGCCTGCGCATCCGCACGACTCGATGGCCGCGAGGGTCGCGGAAAGCCAGTGCCGCAGTCGAGCGAACCCCCGCTCGGCAAAGCCTGCCCCTCCGGGCTGGCCGTCATGGACGAACACGGTGGGCAGTCCGGTGTCCGGGTGCTCAGCGGTGGAGACACCGCCGATATCCCATCGGTCGCAGGTCGCCACCAGAGGCAACAGGCCGATTGCCGCGTGCTCGGCCGCGTGCAGGGCTCCGGGAACGTCCTCAGGTTCGATTCCGGCCTGCGCCAACAACTCCGGCGTCACGGTATACATGACCGCCCTGGTGGGCAGCGTCTGCGGGGGCAGATCGAGTTCGACCAGATCGAGCACTTCGCCGGTGGCCAGTGTGCGCAGATAACCGACCACCTGGCTGGTGACCCGCACCTGGGCAAGTCCGGTCGTCACGTGACCGTGGCGGCGGTGCTCGGTCACCGTGTCGATGGCGATCGAAGTGATCTGCCGCGCGCTGGTGGTCCATCCAGGTTCGGACGCGTGCACGAAGGCGACGCCGCCTTCGAGGTCCAGCTCGTCGACTACGTAGGTGTCGCCCTGGTGTAGGTGCACGGCACCCTGGTGCAGGCTCGACGGTGCTCGGCCTGCGTCGGCGGTGCCGAGCAACCTGCCGGTCTCGCCGTCCACAATGGCTACCGGACTTCCGATTCCGCCGCGGACGTCGACCGTGTCGTGCGGCTGTGCATCGGCGGTCACGTACCACCGCGCGCCTCCCCGCACCGCGCGCCGCTTGATCAGCCCTTTCTCGGCCAGATCGTCCAGCACTTCACGCGCGCCGAGGTCCGCCACCTCGGTGTCGGTGAGCGGCAGTTCCAGCGCGGCACAGAGCAGTTGCGGCCCGAGCACATAGGGATTGTGCGGATCGGTGATGGTGGCCTCGACTGGCTTGTTCAGCAGCGCCTCCGGGTGGTGGACCAGGTAGGTGTCCAGCGGATCGTCCCTGGCCACGAGCAGGACCAATGATCCATGGGTACGCCGCCCAGCACGTCCGGCCTGCTGCCAGAAGGATGCGACGGTGCCGGGAAATCCGGAGATCACCACGGCGTCCAGCCCCGCGATATCGACCCCGAGTTCCAAGGCGTTGGTGGTCGCCGCGCCGAGCAGCGACCCGTCCGTCAGCGCCACCTCCAGCTCGCGCCGATCCTCCGCGAGATACCCCGCGCGATAGGACGCAACCCGCTCGGCGAGGGCCGGATCGACCTCGGCCAACCGCCTTCTTGCGTCCATCGCGGTCAGTTCGGCGGCCCGGCGCGAGCGCACGAACGCCAAGGTCCGTGCCCCTTCCGTCACCAACTCCGCCAGGATCCGCGCCGCCTCCGAGGTGGCTGCCCGGCGTACCGGCGCGCCATTTTCGCCGGTCACGGTTGTGAGCAGAGGCGGCTCCCAGAGTGCGATGGTCCGCGGCCCCTGTGGGGAGCCGTCCTCGGTAACCGCAGCACAGGGCGAGCCGATCAGCCGGGACGCGGCCACCGCCGGTTCGGCCGTGGTCGCCGAACACAGCACGAACACCGGATCGGCGCCGTACCGTGCCGCGATCCGCCGCAGCCTGCGCAGTACCAACGCCACGTGCGAGCCGAAAACCCCACGATAGGCATGGCATTCGTCGACGACCACATAGCGCAACCTGCGCAGCACACGGGCCCAGCGCTGATGTGACCGCAGAATTCCCAGGTGGAGCATGTCCGGGTTGGTGAAAATCCACCGTGCGTTGGCGTGCACCCACTGCCGGACCTGGGCCGGGGTGTCGCCGTCGTAGGTGGCCGGATAGACGTCGCGCAGCGGACCCTCGTGGGTCAACGCGCCGACGGCGCGCAGCTGATCGGCGCCCAACGCCTTGGTGGGCGCCAGATACAACGCGGTGGCCTTCGGGTCCGCTTGTAGCGCGGTGAGTACCGGAAGCTGATAACCGAGCGACTTGCCCGACGCGGTTCCGGTGCTGATGACCACGTGTTTCCCCTGAAACGCGAGATCCGCCGTCCTGATCTGATGCGTCCATGGCGTTTCGACGCCCGTGTCATGTAATGCCGCAACCACTTCCGGCGACGCCCATGTCGGCCAGGTGGTGACATCGGCGGACCGCGCGGCGAGCTCGACGACATGGGTCAGGCGCGGATCGTTATCCGGGACACCGGTTAGGACACGATTCAGCAACGATGCCCCGTAGCTGAGGCCGGTTCGAGGCTCCGAACCGACTGCTGACTCCGCCGGATTCATGCGGCAGGCTCCGCAACGCACCCAGATAGTGTGAAACGTGTGCGCTTGGGAAGCCCTACCTGCCATTTCGATACCAAATAGCGACCTGGGTCACAGCCTGTTTGCCGAACGATGACTCGGTTATCTGAGGGCAAACGAACCTCAAGTCCGGATTCCGCCATTGTGTCCCTTACCTGCGCATTCGCAAGATCAACTTTTTTGCAAATTGTCGCTAACTCGACTGTTGAATTGCCCGAAGACATGGTTCACTGGTTCCTGGTCGCAAGCTTCTGTGTTCGAGGGACGGATCCAAAGTCCAAACCGTCAGCAGGATCGATGTTGCGAACGGTGTGCTTGGTGCTTTCCTGCAGGGGGAACCAACAGTACAGCGGTCGGAACGGACCCGGTGGACGAACCCAGTTGTCCGCCGTTCCGGTAAGAAAAGAGAAGGAACAGAATGGCACAGGGAACTGTGAAGTGGTTCAACGCGGAGAAGGGGTTCGGCTTCATCGCGCCCGAGGACGGCTCCGCTGACGTCTTCGTCCACTACTCCGAGATCCAGGGTTCGGGCTTCCGCACCCTCGAGGAGAACCAGAAGGTCGAGTTCGAGGTCGGCCAGGGCACCAAGGGCCCACAGGCCACCGGAGTTCGTGCGCTCAGCTGAGCGACGAAAGGATCTACCGCTCGTCCCTCACCGCCGATACCGGCGGTGAGGGACGAGCTATTTCTGGGGTTGGACACGGCCCGCGCGAACGGTGGAAGGCCCGCCGGAGAACGCCGCGGCGCAGGTGTGGCCACAAGACAAGGCATACTGATCCGAGCTGACGCGCGTACGCTCAGTGGTTCGAGTCGCAAGCACTCGACCTCACGCGGCGTCAAGGTATAAACGTGTCTGGTGGCAACGTCCTGCCGTCGCCGCCGCGTGCCCCAGCCGCGCACAGCGCGAAACAACGCAGCGCGGGTCGATAAGGAAAGGTGTATTCGCCGGTGGCAACACGAGACCGCGGTGCAGCCGACCAGGGCCGTCCCCTGCGTCGTCTCGTGATCGTCGAGTCCCCGACCAAGGCCCGCAAGATCGCGCCATACCTCGGTCGTAACTACATGGTCGAGGCGTCGGTCGGTCATATCCGGGATCTGCCGCGTGGCGCGGCGGATGTTCCCGCCAAGTACAAGGGGCAGTCCTGGGCGCGCCTCGGCGTAGACGTGGACAACGACTTCGAGCCCATCTACGTCGTGAGTCCGGACAAGAAGGCCAAGGTCACCGAGCTGAAGAGCCTGCTGAAGGACGCCGACGAACTCTATCTGGCCACCGACCCCGACCGCGAGGGCGAGGCCATCGCCTGGCACCTGCTCGAGACGCTCAAGCCGAAGGTGCCGGTCCGGCGAATGGTGTTCCACGAGATCACCGAGCCCGCTATCCAGGCCGCCGCCGCCGACACCCGCGAACTCGACAGCGACCTGGTCGACGCTCAGGAGACCCGGCGCATCCTGGACCGGCTCTACGGCTACGAGGTCAGCCCGGTGCTGTGGAAGAAGGTCATGCCCCGGCTGTCGGCAGGCCGCGTGCAATCGGTCGCCACCCGCGTGATCGTGCGACGTGAGCGCGAGCGGATGGCGTTCCGCTCGGCCGAATACTGGGACATTGCCGCCAAGTTGGACGCCGGCACCGGCGAGGAAGCCGATGCCACCAACCCCAGGACCTTCGGCGCACGACTGGTCGCGGTCGACGGCGCGAGGGTCGCGTCCGGCCGGGATTTCGGCTCGGACGGACAACTCAAGGCCACCAACGGTGTCGTCGTGCTGGACGAGGGCTACGCCCGGCGTCTCGCCGAGGGGCTGGACGGTGCCGACCTGGTGGTCTCCTCCGCGGAGGCCAAGCCGTACAGCCGCAAGCCGTACCCGCCGTTCATGACCTCGACGCTGCAGCAGGAGGCGGGGCGCAAGCTGCGCTTCACGTCCGAGCGGACCATGCGGGTGGCACAGCGGTTGTATGAGAACGGCTACATCACCTATATGCGTACCGACTCGACCACACTGTCGGAGTCGGCGATCGCCGCGGCTCGCTCGCAGGCGACGCAGCTGTACGGCGCCGAGTACGTGCACGCGACTGCGCGGCAGTACAACCGCAAGGTGAAGAACGCGCAGGAGGCTCACGAGGCGATCCGGCCCGCCGGCGATACGTTTGCTACGCCTGGCCAGCTGCACGCGCGGCTGGACAACGACGAGTTCCGGCTCTACGAACTCATCTGGCAGCGCACTGTCGCCTCGCAGATGGCCGACGCCAGGGGCACCACGCTGACGTTGCGCATCACCGGCGTCGCGGGCACCGGCGAGGAATGTGTGTTCTCCGCCTCCGGCCGCACCATCACCTTCCCCGGCTTCCTGAAGGCCTACGTGGAGAGTGTGGACGAGGAGGCGGGCGGTCAGTCCGACGACGCCGAATCCCGCCTGCCCGCACTGGAGGAGGGGCAGGGCGTCACCGCGGTCGAGCTGAATCCTGATGGGCACAGCACGAATCCGCCCGCGCGCTACACCGAGGCGTCGCTGATCAAGACGCTCGAAGAGCTCGGCATCGGCCGTCCTTCGACGTATTCGTCGATCATCAAGACGATCCTGGACCGCGGGTACGTGTACAAGCGCGGCAGCGCGCTGGTGCCGTCCTGGGTCGCGTTCGCCGTGATCGGCCTGCTGGAAGAACATTTCGGTCGGCTGGTCGACTTCGATTTCACCGCCGCCATGGAAGACGATCTCGACGCCATCGCGGGCGGACGCGAGCAGCGCGGAAACTGGTTGTCCAGCTTCTACTTCGGCGGCGACCACGGCGTCGAGGGTTCGGTCGCGCGGTCGGGCGGGCTGAAGAAGATGGTCGGCGAGCGGCTCGACGACATCGATGCACGAGAAATCAATTCCATCAAGCTGTTCAGCGATTCCGAGGGACGCGACGTCGTCGTCCGGGTGGGCAAGTATGGGCCGTACTTGGAGCGGTTGGTCGCCAATCCCGATAACCCCGAAGGTGATTCGGTTTCCCAGCGGGCCAACCTGCCCGACGACCTTCCGCCGGACGAACTGACGCCCGAAGTGGCCGAGAAGCTGTTCGCGACGCCGCAGGAAGGACGTTCGCTGGGTATCGATCCCGAGTCGGGGCACAAGATCGTTGCCAAGGAAGGGCGTTTCGGTCCGTACGTCACCGAGATCCTCCTCGAGGACGGCGAGGCGCCGGCCAAGAAGACCGCGAAGAAGGCCGCCACGCCGAAACCGCGCACCGGTTCGCTGTTCAAGTCGATGGACCTGGCGACAATCACGCTCGAGGATGCGCTCGAGCTGCTGTCACTGCCGCGCGTAGTCGGCACCGACCCGGCCACCGGTGAGGAGATCACCGCGCAGAACGGGCGATACGGGCCATATCTGAAGAAGGGCACCGACTCGCGGTCGCTGAATACCGAGGATCAGATCTTCACTGTGTCGCTGGAAGAGGCGCTGAAGATCTACTCGGAGCCCAAGCGGCGCGGGCGGCAGGCCTCCACCGCGGCCCCGCTGCGTGAGTTGGGAGACGATTCGGCCACCGGCAAGCCGATGGTGATCAAGGAGGGCCGTTTCGGTCCGTACGTCACCGACGGTGAGACCAACGCGACACTTCGCAAGGGCGACGAGATCGAGTCGATCACCCCGGAGCGGGCGATGGAGCTGCTCGCTGATCGGCGGGCGCGGGGACCGGTGAAGAAGGCGGCCAAGAAGACCCCGGCGAAGAAGACCCCGGCCAAGACAGCTGCCAAGAAGGTCGCCGCCAAGAAGGCGACGACCACCAAGACGGTGGCCAAGAAGACCGCGGCGCAGAAGTCGACGGCGAAGAGGACCGGCATCGGAAAGTCGTGAATTCGCGCCGCGGGGTATCGGCAGTAGCCTGAGCGCCATGAGTACCGAACAGGAGCGCGAGGATCTCGTGTCGATGCTCGCCGACCAGCGCGAACTTTTCCGAATCACCTTGCGCGGCATCGATGACGAGCTGGCGCGGCGGCGGACCACGGCGAGCGAGTTGACTCTGGGTGGTCTGCTGCATCATCTGATCAGTTGCGAACGGCACTGGACCACGGTGATCGTGGAGCGTGACGAGCATGCGGAACTCGATCTCGCAGAATTCGAGGGCGAGTACGTGATGGCGGCCGACGAGACCGTCGCTGGGCTGCTGGCTACCTGGGACGAGGTCGCCGCGGCTACGGCGGAGTTGATCCGTTCGGTGAACAGCCTCGACACCCCGATCCCCACGCCGACCACGCCGTGGACGCCGGACCGAATCTGGCAGTCGGTGCGCTACACAGTGCTGCACATCCTGCGGGAGATCGCGCACCATTCCGGGCACGCCGATTTCATTCGTGAGGCGCTCGACGGCGCGAACACCACGCATCAGCGCGCCTCTTAGCTCGCGCATTCGGGACCGATGTCCGGGCAGATGTGTCGGTGCGGGCGGCTATGGTGTACGACGTGGCGGGTGTCTTCGATCGGTTGGTCGGCCAGGATGCGGTCGAGTCCGAGCTGACGGCCGCTGCGATCGCGGCTCGCGGGGGCGTGGTTGCGGGAGCGATGACTCATTCGTGGCTGTTCACCGGACCTCCGGGATCGGGCAGATCTGTTGCGGCGCTGTGCTTCGCGGCCGCATTGCAGTGCACCGACCCGGACACCCCTGGGTGCGGCAGGTGCCACGCCTGCACGACGACCATGGCAGGCACGCACGGCGACGTTCGTCGAGTGGTGCCTGAGGGGCTGAGTATCAGCACCAAGGAGATGCGCGAGATCGTGCAGGTCGCCTCGCGCAGGCCGAGCACGGGGCGCTGGCAGGTGGTCGTCATCGAGGACGGCGACCGGTTGACCGAGGCCGCGGGCAACGTGCTGTTGAAAGTAGTCGAGGAGCCGCCGAACCGGACGGTGTTCCTGCTGTGCGCGCCGTCGGTTGATCCCGAGGACATTTCCGTGACGCTGCGTTCCCGCTGCAGGCACGTGCACTTGGTGACGCCGTCGGTACCCGCCATCGCGCGGGTTCTCCAGGAGCGCGACAAGCTGGATGAGAAGACCGCGACCTGGGCCGCCTCCATCAGCGGCGGACATGTCGGTCGCGCCCGACGGCTCGCCACCGACGAGGAAGCGCGCGCCCGAAGGCAGCGCGCGTTGGCCCTGGTTGCCGCGGTCGGCAAGCCCGGCGCAGCTTATGCTGCCGCCGACGAGTTGGTGCGTGCGGCCGACGACGAGGCCAAGCAGATGAGCGCCACCCGCGACGAACGCGAACGCGAAGAGCTCGCCACCGCGCTTGGCGCGGGTGGCACCGGCAAGGGCGCGGCCGGTGCCACCCGCGGGTCCGCAGGTGTACTCAAAGACCTGGAGCGGCGGCAGAAATCCCGCGCCACCCGCACCGGACGCGATGCCCTCGACCGCGCTCTGATCGATGTGGCGGGCGTCTACCGCGATGCGCTGGCCGTCCGGTTCGGCGCCGCGGGCAACGGTTCCGGCGTCGCCCTCACCCATCCGGACCTGTCCGACCAGATCCATGACCTCGCCTCGCGGGTGCGCCCCGAAGGCCTGCTCAGCTCCATCGAGGCCGTCCTCGGTTGCCGCGAAGCCCTCGACCTGAACGTCAAACCCCGCTTCGCCCTCGCCGCCATGGCCGCCGCCCTGATCGCGGCCCAATGACCGTGACCACCCGTTTTCGCGATCCGGGCCGGAGACGATAGACTCGCGTGGCCGAAAGGCACGCCGCCTTAGCTCAGTCGGTAGAGCGCTTCACTCGTAATGAAAAGGTCGGGGGTTCGATTCCCCCAGGCGGCTCCACTCGGAAAGTGGTCCTAACCAGCCGCTTTTCGACCCTTCCGACGCTTCTTGCGAGTCGGCGCAGCACCGTTCTTGTCACGCTTTGCCACAAGGGCCTCCAAGGTTCCCGCTGCCGAGACCAGAGCATCATCCTGAGAGTGCACGTAGGTGCGCATCGTGAACGCGCTGTCAGCGTGCCCCAGCCACTCCGAAATCACCGCAATCGGCACGCCCTGCAGGTGCATCAGGGTTCCGCAGGTATGGCGAGCGTCATGCAGTCGAATCCGGCGCACCTCGGCCGCCTTGGTGATCTTCTCCCAGTAGTCCGTCAGGGTATCCGGGTGGTACGACGCGCCCGCCTCATTGACCACGACATGCGTTCCGGGTCCGTATGCGTCACCGAGTGCCAGCTTCTCAACTGCCTGCCGCTTGCGTGCTGCCCGCAGTTCTGCCGTCAGCGTCGGCGTCAGCGGTAGTTTCCGGCCCGAGTCCTCAGACTTCGGGTCGTACTCTTCGGCCTTGCCGTTCACCGATACGCGATTGTTGGCGATGATCAACCGTCCGGCGTGAAAGTCAATATCCGACCACCGCAGTCCGCCGATCTCACCACGGCGCAGCCCCGACAGCGCCAGGTGCCAGGCGTGACGGTTGCGATCGTTGGCCGCGACCGCCAAGACCTTGCGTACTTCGGCCTCGGAGTAGGTGTCGTGCCGCTTCTTCGGGCCGGTTGGCACCCTGTCGACTAGCGCGGCAACGTTGCGGACCAGCTTGCCCTCCGCGATCAGCGATTCCAGCACGGCCTCGAACCGGTCCAGGGTGGCATTGGCCGTCTCCGGTTTCCATGGTCGCCTGTTCTGCCCGTTGGCCTTCTTTGCAGTCCCAGCGAGAAGGTCGGTCACGAGGTCGTCTAGGTGCCGTTTCGACAGCTTCTGTACTGCCTCGTCGCCATACCGGTCGCGGATGGGTTGCAGCGCGTTCTTGTAGTTCGTAGCAGTCGTCCCACGGACCCGCTTACCTGCCAGCCAGTCCTCGCACGCCTGCTCCACCGTCAACGTCGAGTTCGGCACGTAGGTACCCCGCCGAACAGCCATCGACGTATCGGCCAGAGCGTCGCGGGCTTCCTTCTCAGTGCGATAGCGCTTCTTCGTCTGCCGCCGCTTTCCAGTCTCCGGGTCCGTCCCGGCTTCAGCGGTCACCTGATACCGGATTGCTCCACTCTTCAGGGTGATCTTCTCGATCTGCGGTGGAAGCTGTCGCCTGGTCATGCTGCGGCAGCCTGATCGAGACCGGCGATGTAGTCGGTGACGGCCTGTTCGGTGACGAAGCGGCGCCGGCCGATCTTGACCGAGCGCAGTACACCGGAGCCGATCAGCTCGTAGTATTTGCTGTGCCCGATCGGGATCAGCTTGCGGACTTCCGTCTCGTTGAGAAGCTTGGACATGACGGGTTCCTCCCTATGCTGCTGCGGATTGCTGAACGATTGAAAAGCATTGCGGTGCACCGATTTCCGGGTTGTCGCCTGGTGGTCCTTCGCTCATGGCGAGGCGGGCGTTGGTGTATTGGGCGCGTTGGTTGATCCGGGCAGCCACCAGCGCCATGACCAGATGTGAACGAGGCGGTGCGTCCTTGTCGCCGGGCCCGACTGGTGTGATCCGTAGGTGCGAGGTGTCGGGGGTGAGGATGCCGACGCGGGCGAGCTCCTGGCGGACGAAGTCGAGGCGGTCGGCCTTGTGGTCGGGGATTGTTTTGCCCGACCACTTGCCGGAGTTCAAGCAGCGCCGACCGGGCAGGCCGAGGGTGTCGCGGCGGTGTGCGTTGCCTTTGCACTTGCCCGGCTGGGTCTTCTCGGTGGCGCCCTTGGGGACGATGCCGTAGCGCAGCCACACACCACAGCGCGGCGAGCACGGGGTGTTTTGCAGCTCCGCGTGCAGCCGGTCGTAGTGCTCAGCTACTCGCCGCGAGCCAGGGTCGAGGACTTCGCCGATGGACTTGGTGAGGTACTTGGTCAGGTAGCGGACCTTGGTGTCCATTTCCTCGCTGCCGCCGAGGATCTGCACCGCTTTGGACTGACCACCGAATTTGAGCGTGTGAGCCGGCTCCACGTCGTCGACGGAATCCATTACCGCCAGGGCGTCATCCCAGTAGGTGAGTGGCTTGTGGGTACGCAGATCCACGAACGTGCCGGCGGTGTAGTCCCAGACCGGCATATTCGCGTCCGTGTACACGGGGGTGTCGAAGTGTGGCCACCAGATGTTGCGGAAGGTCGCCGCGGTGACCTGGTACAGCAGCTGGGATGGGATCGAGCCGCGGATAGCGATGTGCAGGTGCGGGGCGCCGCGCTTCTGTGGTTCGACAGACGCCCAGTACTGCACGTTCCAGCCGACCGCCCGGCGCAGGTTCTGCATCCACCGGTCGAACAACCGGGCGAGGTGGATCGTGTCGCGGGCTTGGCGGGTGTAGTCGTAGCTCTCGGGGTCACGCGGGGAACCGTCGGAGACCATCTTGCCGGTCTCGGGGTCGCGGACACGGTTGATATGCCCGTAGGAGTCGAGGGTGAGGGTGAAGAACGTCGAGGGCCGATACTTGCCGTCCGCGTACGCAGTACCCACGGTGAGACCCTTGTTGACCTTCTTACGAGGCAGGTCGGGCAGGTCGTCACGGCGGCGAGTCGACTTGGCTTTCCGGCGGGGTTTCTCGTCCAGGGCTGGGAGGCGGCCACGCACGCCGAGTTCACGCAGCTCGACATCGATGTCGGCCACCAACGCTTTGATCGCGTCCGCGAGTTCGTGATCACCGTCGCGGCGAGCGTCGTGGTAGTCGGTGAAAAGCTGCGCGCGAGCACCTAATACGTCCTGCTGTGCTGGCGTCGGTTCGGTCTTGTCGTCGGCGGGTTCGTGGTCGGCGCACCAGCCCTCACGCAGCTGCGTCATACGCAAATACCGGTTGGCTTTAGCGCAGGCTGGGCAGGTTGTCGCGTTGGTGGACTTGCAGGGGGCGCCGACGTAGGAGGTGCGGGAGGTGATCGGGTCGAATGCCCGCATCGGGATGACACGAGCGCAGACGCCTTCCTTTTCGGCGGCGTGTTCGGCGATGTCGTTGATGTCGGGCATCGCGCGTCGGTCGGCGGCGGTTTCCCGGTTGGGGGCGATGCCGATGATCGGTGTGGCCATAACGTGTTGTCCCCCTTCTTCGTGTTTCGGGTGTGAATGGGCTGGAGGCCGGATCGGAGGCTGGTGTCCTCCGGGTCCGGCCTCCGCCGAGCGTGTCGATCAGGCAACGTCTTCCAGGTCGCTCGGTAGGGCATCGGGTGTGCTGATCGAATCTGGGTGATACAAGACGATTTCCACCGTTCCGGGGCCGACGATTGCGGCGTCGCAGTGGTGGGCGCCGAAGGTGGTGGCGAGGTGGGTGGTGCGGTTTTCGTAGTCGGCGGGGCAATGTCCGTCGAGCATCCGCACCCGAACCCGGTCGGTGGCCTCACCGACACGCACCGACAACAAACGCGGGACACGGGTGGTGCCGTCGGTGGTGAGGGTGAGGCGGGCGGCGGTCATGAGGCGGGTCCAACGCCGCCGGTAGCGGAACCAGGCGAGGTAGCGGACACGGACCGGGGAGAGGATCGACCGGATCATTTCGGCGTCCCTTTCTCGGGTAGTGCGTGCTCGCCGCCTGTCGCCTGCCGGATCACCGCTTGCAGCACACCAACTACCGCGTTGGCATCGTTTACGGTCATGGCCAGATGCAGCACAGCGGCGAAGTTGTGTTCCTTGTGCAGGGTGACCTGGATGTGCCGATTCTGTGTGGCGTCGGGAAGGTAGTTGGCGAAGACCTCGCACGTTTCGCGCAGATGCCCACGATCAGCGGAGACCAGCACCCGGTGAAAGTCCATGCCCCGCTGCGGCTTCCAATAGCCGTGTGAAGACTCGTGGCTGTTCATGCCGCCCAGTCCCCGCCGTCGTAGTCATCGGCGCCCCAGGCCGGGAGTGTCCCGGTTTCAGCGAGCACGTGAACTGCGACCGTTACCGGGTCGAGGCCACGGGCTTGCAGCTGGCAGCGACGCCGGGCTTGCAGGTCGATGACGTTGTCGTCGTGGCGAACGGTGTGGTTGGTGTTCATGACAGGACCTCGTTTTCGCAGATGCCGCACACGATGCAGGTGCGGGGATGGGTGGTTTTGCCGGGCAGCCGCACGGGGACACGGCGGTCGGGGAAGGTGTGGCCGGTTTCGGCGCAGCGGGCCAGGGCTTGGCAGCCGTCGCAGACGACCTTGTCGCCGTCATAGACCCAGCCGACCCCAGCAGATCGGGCGTTGAGGTAGCCGGCGGCTTGGTTGACTGTGTCGAAGCAGATGGCTTCACCGGTGTTCTCGGTGTAGCTGTCGCCACAGATGTCGCAGTAGATGACCACGTGCACCTCGGTGACGAACCCGGTCCTCATGCCGCACGCTGCGGGGCGAAATCGGCCAGGTCGACCGGGCGGGGGACCGGCTTGTACTGCGCGACGATCCGGTCTACATCGGCGTCGGTGACCATGAACGCCCGAGCCCGCCGGAAACCGGCCTTACCGTCCTCCTGCACGAAGCACACACCCGGTGTCGAGTGCGGGATACGGTCGCAATAGGAGCCACGGTTACGGGCGCCTTGACCGTGGATCATGGCGACCTGGGCGGCTTCGTCCATGCGCATACCGACCCGGTACGGAAGCAACTGCCTTTGCGGCACATTCTCTTTCGACGGATCGATCACCGTCTCGATCACCGAATACAAAGGTGCCCGCCCCTGCGACAGCAGCAGACCATGAGCGCGTTCGAAACGTTGCTGCATCTTCTGGGTAGAGAACGCCGACAGTGTCGCGGCCTCGTCGATGATCGTGACGACGAGGGGGTTCTGCGGCGTCGGAACGGGTTTGCGGACCTTGCCCCGATACCGTTGGGTGGCCTCCTGAAGATCGGTGACGGTCTCCTCGAGCAGCCCGACCATTTCCTCTTCGCCGGTGCAGGCGAACCGGGTGCACAGTGGTTGCAGGAACCCCAGTTCCATGCCGCCTTTCGGGTCGATCACCCGCAGATCCACCCGCCCGGAACGGATCGCCGGCCCCATCCCGTTGACCAACGACCACAACAGACTCGACTTGCCCGAACCCATACCGCCAGCGATCAGGACGTGACGGCCCTGGATCGGGACACTCCAGCTCTGGCCGTCCTCGAACACGCCCGCCGTGACCGCCTCCAAATCCACATGGTCAGGGACTTCCACTGGCACCGGCCACGCGGCAGCGAGAGTGTCGTGCGCTCTGACCTGGACGCGGATGAATCCGGGAGACGATGACAGCGCGGTGACCTCGGGAACACCGATGTACTGGGCGAACGCGTCCAGGGTGTTCGGCTCTGTCCAGTCGGACAGTTTGTGGCCGCCGCGCATCTGCACGTCCACATCCAGCCCGTAGGCGGTGTACTCGACATCCAGAACCGTGGGAAAACCGTCATCGATCGAGCCGAGACCCAGCTCACGCCACAACATCAATTCCTGTTGGCGATCGCAGAACACCAAGACCGAAGTCTTCAACTCCATCGGTGCCGCAGCCACCCAATCAGCGACCGTCTCCGCACGAGCCGCAGGCTTGCACCGCGACCAATACGCCAGCCGAGCTGCCATGCCCACACCACCAGCGATCGCGGCCAGCGGGGGCAACGTGTCTGCCAAACTCATGATCGATCAACGCCTTTCCGGAAGTAGGGACCGGCCGCGCCGGGCTCGGGTTTCGGGCTCGCCGGCTCCGCAGACGCGGCACTCCGGGCCTGCTCATCCACGGAATCCAGCAGATCCTCGATCAGCCAGGACACTTCTCGCGGTGACAGCGCAACCCCTTTGCGGCCCACCTTCAGGAAAACCACGTCCTGATCCGGGTCGTAACCGGTCTCCATCCGCACAGGCGGCGGCGGGAAGCCGAACATCTCACGCAAGAACATCACGCCACCCCCAGCAGCGGCAGGCTTGCCATGGTCGTGGAACTCATGATTTGTCAGCACCTTTCAAGAAACAGCGAGTGGGACCGCGACGGGCAGCAGCGGGGCAGCCGGGCGCGCAGGAATGGGGTGGATGGTTGGCACCGGTTCAGGAACTTCGACGGTCTCGGACTCGGCGAGCACACCGTCTACGGTCCGAGGTTGGGTCGAGGTCGCCGCAGGTGCGGAATCGGTTGCAGGCTCGCCCGGTTCGACCGGAACAGGCCGGTGAGTGCGCAGCAGCACCGCCAGGCCGTGCGTGTCGATCAGCAGAGCAGCCGGAGCGATCACTGCGAGCACCGCAGCGCCGACACCATGACCAGACACCAGAGCGTGAGCGATGTTGCCGCCGATCGAGACCGCAGCCCCGGCAACCAGGACACACTCGAACCACTTACGGCCGTCGCTATCGGCCAACGCCAACACAGCGATGGTGGCCTGAATGATGGTGCCGTCCACAATCACGGGGAACAGCCACGCCAACCGTTCGGGAGTGTGGGCTTTGACTGCGAGGTCCTGCAACGCCGCGAACGACAACACGAACGCGGCAACACCGATGACCACGACAACGAGAACGGCGGACCAGCGAGCCCACGCCATCCCCTTGGACTGCTGATCCGCCGTGTCCATCGCTACGCAGCCTCAGCGATCGCGGCAGACTGCTCAGCGGCGGCGTGCTCGGCGGCATCATGGGCCATCAGCAGCCCCGGCAACACCTCGGCGAGCTGACGAACATGCTCGATGTCGAGGAACACCGTCGATCCGCCGGACTGTTCGCTGTCCAGGCAGACCCACACCGAGGCCGGAATCGTGAAGCCGTGCTCACTGTCACGGGGCGGGTGATACTCCACCGTCATCGAGGCGCAGAGGCCGACTCGCACGCTCATGTGTGACATGGCGATCACGCAGCCTTCGTGGCAGCGGACTGGTTGACCTTCGCGCCCGAGTTGTCACCGACGATGCCGGTCGCCCGAATGTTCCAGCCGATCGACTTGAACTCACCGTTACCGACGACTCGCGGCTTGAGCATCAACCCCTCCAGCTCGATCGGGCGGATGCCGGGCGAGATCTCCGGCGTCGCGGGGACCGGCTGGTGATCAGAGACGAACACGACATCGAAGCTGGCCTGTGCCGCTTTCCCGCCCGTGGGGTCCATGATCGTGGCCTTCCACAAACGCTTGCCGGTGCCGTTACCGTCCCGATCGAAATCGAGCTGGTGACGCTTCGGCGCGCTGCGATCCTGGTTGAACTCGGTGACAGCCTCGATGCTGCCGAGCAAAAACACCCCCATCGGGAACGCGGTACGGAAGTCGGTAGAAAGCCACATGTCCTTGAGTGCCATTGGAATCAACTCCTGTGTGAGGTGAGCGCGGTGGTTGTTCGCCCTACTCCAATCATCGTATACGCAACTTCGTATACGCACAAGCCTTTCGTATACGTAGTTGTACGCTGGCGGATAGCCGAAGGTGGCGTATGTGAGCGCTACCATTGCGTATACGGAGTTGCGTATACTGAGATTTCGAGCGCATCAGAATCGAAAGGATCGATTACATGTCTGAACCGGCATACGTTTCCATCGCAGGCGAGTTCGCCCGTGAAATCCGCAGCGGCGCACTACGGCCGGGGACGCAGTTACCGAGCTACGCCGAACTGACCGCGCGCTACAACGTTTCGGACATCGTCATCCGGTCGGCTATCGACTTGCTGACTAGGCAGGGACTGGTCAGGACCCAACGTCGGCGAGGAACGTTCGTCGCTGACCGTCCGAACCTTGTGCGAGTCGCGCCCGAACGGCAGCTCGAGGATCCCGAAGACACCTTCGCTCGGGAATCCGACCAGGACGTAGCGGTGGATCGGCACAAGCAGGAGGTGCCCGTCAGTGATGCCGTCGCGGCCGTCCTGGGCGTCAAGCCCGGGGAGCGTGTCTCCCATGAGGTCGTCCGAGCGAGCGAGGGCGGCCGTCCGATCTCGATTTCAGACAGCTACCAGCCCCTCGGCGTCGAGGGAACCACCGACGCGACATTCCTCGAAGAAACCATCTCGGATGCGCTGCCGACCGAGATGCACGCTGAATGGCTTCGGACTACGCCAGGAGCTTTGGTGAAGTCGGTAGTGCAGCGGTTCATCGCAGCAGACGAACAGGTGCTGATGGTCTCCTACGTCTCGTACCCGCGCGATCGCTACGACGCGTTCGTGTTCCGCATGTCGTTGGAGCCCGAGCAGTCGCGCGCAACCTGATCTTGGTCATGAAAGGGCCCGGTCACCGTCTACACAGGTGGCCGGGCCCTTTTATGTCGCAATGCCTACCGCACTACCCATCCCTGCGCGATGTCGCAATTCCCTGCCCAGGCCACATACTCGGTGTCTTCGGCCGCCAGTTCCCAGTGGTCCCGCAAGAGCTCGAAGAAGGCGTCATCACCGGTCTTTCCTCCTTGCGGCTCTCCGACATAAACGACTTGCTTGCCCCCTGCCTGCGCAAACTCGACTACTGCCCGTGAAGCCATCGGCGCACCCCACCCCGGAGGCCAACACAGGAACAAGACCGACTCGGCTAGATCGGCGGCAGCGTAGGCAGCCAGGTCGCCCACCGGATACCAGACCGCTTGTTGCCCGTGAGTCACAGGAAACGACGGGTTCTGTGTGACCTGCGGAGGCTCCGAATCGTAGGCCGCGACAGGTACGCCCTGGCGCGCGAGTTGAGCCGCCCAGTATCCGCGCCCAGCTCCAAGCTCCAAAATTGTCCTGCCAGCGCTGAAGTCCTTCATCCACGCCAGGGTTTCCGGCGACGGGATGGCGTAGGCGTACGCGGCCTGTAGAACGGTCTCCGCGTAGGCGAGTCGTGCGCTTCCAGTCTTCGGCCCTACAACCCGACGGCCCGAGTCTTCGCGCGATATCGCCGGTTCGATGATGTCCCAGTACGGATTGCCGGAGCTTGACTCACCACCGGTGAGGTAGTGGACGACCCGTAGGTCGAACGATGCGTCGGCGTCCGGATCGCCGGTACCAGGGAGCCGCATCACCGTGTCGAGGTAGTCCGCCACGTGCGGATACATGGCGTCTAGCTTCGCATCGTCGTTCAGGAGCACTGCCAGTTCTGCACGGCGCTCCTCAGTCAGCACAAGTCCCGTCATGGGCTCAATTGTCCGTGGCCGCGTCACCTTCGCGGGTTGTTGCTGAATTTCGCTATATAGAGTCAAGGCGCCTGCGGCGGCGCGTGCGCGCCGCCGCCGCGCAACGGGCACCCTGGCTGCGCTGGCGGGAGCCCGGCGCGTCGGCGGCCCCCACGCGCTATCGGCAGTCACCCGGACTCTTGATTGCTCGCTACAGCATCGATCCGAGCTGTGGACGTGGCACGACGTGAGCCCAGCAGCGAATTGCTGAACGGGTCACCGAGCCCAAATCGGCCGGCACTCTGCCCGATCGACGGCCACCATCACACCGACACTCTCATACGGTGCTGCCGCACGAGCTTCGCTCGCTTGCCTCATAGAACCAGCCTGCCGAACCCGCGTAGGCGGTCACCGAACCGTCACCAGTCAGCCGAAAAGGCCGGCACTCTGTCCGATCCACCTCGAGCAGCAGACGAGGCCCGATCCCACCTCGAGCAGAATTGCTGAACGGAATCTGCGGTCGGGGGGAGTGGCTATGGTCGCGTAGACCCCTGCCTCCTCATGGCCCAATTGTCTGACCTCACTCGGACGAGTCAAGGGAAAGAGCGCCCTTGACACGCCCTCCCTCCGCTCAGGGATGGCCAGTATGAGGAAGCAGGGGAAGGGAAGTCACCGGGGTGTGGAGGTGTCACACCGTTGTCACAACTCGCCCATACGACCCCGGACATGACAAGACCCCCACGGAAGCATTTCGCCACTTCACGTAGGGGTACGAACGTCAGCAGACCGCCAGCGGACACGAGTTTTTCGACTCGTAATGAAAAGGTCGGGGGTTCGATTCCCCCAGGCGGCTCCACGAATAACGTCTCTGTGGTTGCGCGAACACCTGTTGAGTGACACGCGTCTGCTGGGCATCGCGAGGCTCTTCGTCGTATGCCACACGTTGCGGTTCGGTTACGCCACGCATACCGACAAGCTTGGCAAGTCGCCTGCCGGTATGCGAGTCCGCGTGGAGCTCGGGATTCCCGTCGATCAGTTGTCAGGACGCCCATGGCCGATGCCACCGACCTTTTGGATTCGGATACGGGTGAGCAGGCCGGGCGGGGCGTTGTCGGGTGGGAAATCGGGTGGGCCCGTTGACCGGCCCAGGAGAACGTTTTCGAGGTCAGCCCGCGGCGGCGGAGCGTACGTGGGCGCGTTCGGCGATGCTCGCCAATTCCTCGTTGAAGCGGTCGGCTGCCTCGATGTTGCCCAGGTGGCCGGTGGGCCACACGTGATACGCGGCCAACTGGCCGGTGTCGGCGAGGACATCGGCGATGCGGCGCGACATCCGCTCCGGCAGCAGACGGTCGTGCGCGCCCGCGATCACCGTGGTGGGCACGGTGAGGTGAGCGGTGGCGCCGGTGAGATCCATGTCGGCGAGCGCGGCGGCATGCCGGCCGCGGGTGAGCGGGCGACAGGAACGCACGATGCCGAGCGCGAACACCACCTCGTCCACGGTCGCGTTCTTGGACATCACGCGCGACTTGAGCAAAGCGGCCGCGGGCCAGCCGCCGGGCAGTGGTACCGGGGCGGTGAGGAGGGTCTCGGCGACGATACTCGGCATGCGTACGCTGGCGCCGAGCACCGTGACCGGCCGGTTCGCCAGGGTCAGCGGCTTGTTCAGCAGCGGGAGCAGGTCGGTGTCGTAGCGGATGTTACCCGGGGAGGTGTTCAACAGAACGACCGCGGCGGCCCGCTGGCGGACCTGCTCGGGATAGCGATCAGCCCACGCCTGCAGGGTGATTCCGCCCATGCTGTGGCCCGCGAGCACCGCGCGCTGCCCGGGGCGGAGCGTGGCGTCCAGGACGGACGACAGGTCGTCGGCCAGTGTCTCTTTGCCGGGCATGACTGCGCCGAGCTGGCTCTCGCCGTGGCCGCGCTGGTCGTAGCAGATCACGCGATACCGGTCGGCGAAGGCGTTGATCTGGGGATTCCAGTACTCGATGCTGCAGCTCCAGCCGTGGATCAGGACGAGGACGTCGCCGTCCGCGGGGCCGTAGGCGTGCACTCGCAGGCGGGCGCCGTCCTTCGTGGTGACCGGGATGACCGCACACGGAGCGGTAGGGGGATTCAGTGACGCGGTCCGGTAGGTGCGAGATCGCAGTCCAGCACGGTAAGCGGCGGTCAGCGCACCATTGCGCGCGTCCGCCAGCGTCCTCATCGACTTCACCAGCATCGAGCACTCCTTTGTGTCCACCGCCACAGTACAACGCAAGCAAAGTGCTTGCTACTGCTAGCACGCAATGGCGGAATTCCTGGCTTGTGTCGTGGAGTACCCCGAATTCCGTCCGGCCAAAGCTTTTTGCCGGAAAGAAGACACCGGCCGTGCGGGAACTCGTCCGAGCCGGCGGGCAAGAGCTAACGCTATGCCGATCCGGGCTGCCCGGTCCGGCTGGGCCCCGGGATTCGCACGGTCCGATCCATCCGGCAACGTATTGAGGTTCGCGCAGCCGGGTAGCGCACTGGGGCCCGAGCGAAATCGGCGCGCGGGCGCGGCTTTCGGACACCAGCCGGTGCGCGTGGAGCGCTGAGCCGTGAAGTACTCCTGCGCTGTAGCGGCACGGACTGAACCGCGGTTACGGTTGATCCTGTGGATATCGCGCAGACTGTCCCCGGGCCCGCGGCGGACTCGACGACGCAGCCGAGGTGGGGTCGGCGCGGCGTAGCGGTTCCGCTGCTGGTGGCGAGCGTCGGCGTGGGTGCCGGCGTACTGCTGCACCTACGGGATCCACACGTCGAAGGCTCGTACGGCACCTGCCCGGTGTATGCGCTGACCGGTTGGTACTGCCCGGGCTGTGGCGGCATGCGCGCCGTGCACAACCTTACCGATGGGCAGGTGCTGGACGCGCTGCACAGCAACCTGCTGGCGATTCCACTGATCCTCGCGTTCGTGCTGTGGGTGGGGGACTGGACCATCCGGGCCTGGCGCGGTCAGCGGATGCGACTGCCCTCGATCAGCCGCGTCACGATGTGGTCATTCTTCGCACTGCTGGCGGTCTACACCGTGCTGCGCAATACACCGTGGGGGACCCTGTTCACACCGGTCTAGGTGTAGGCGTGAATTCACTACTTTTCCAGGTCTTTTCGCTGGTGCTGCTGCTCGGGTCGCTGGCCGCCGTCATCCCGATGGCCCGGCAGGTGTTGCGCCGGTCCGAGCGCGACGACTCCGACGACCACTGACGGAATTCGTCGAGGCCAGGGCGATTCTCCTGGCGTGGGCCGGGCAAACTGGGATTATGAGTGATTCACTGAAAGACCGGGTGCGGGCGAAGTTGCTGCGCCAGCTCGAAGAGGACGGCCCCCCGGACATGGAGCATGACGACCCGCGGCAGATCTCCGTCGAAACCGATCTCGACGCGCTGGCGAACGTCGCCGACGACGACCCGCTCGTCGAAGAGCTCGCCGGGCGCTACCTGGTGTTCTGATCAGGCCGCTACATACCGCCGTACGGCGGTAGCTGGGGCAGTGGTTCGGCGAGCAGCCAGGTGTCCCAGAGCGGGCGCAGCGGCACCAGGCTGTAGTGTCCGGCCAGGTCGGTGAACTCCTCCGCGGTCACCGAGGAGTGGCGGTAGCGGAGTGTCCATTCCCGCAGCAGTTCGAAGAATGTCGTGTCGCCGAGTTCGAGCCGCACCGCGTGCAGGGTCAGTGCGCCACGCTTGTACACCCGGTCATCGAACATCCGCTGCGGCCCTGGGTCGCCGACCACGATGTCCTGCGGCTCACGTGACAGGTTGTGTCGCGCGGCTCGTGCCATCTGGTCTGCGGTCGGCCCGCCTGCCTCCTCCGACCAGATCCACTCCGCGTAACATGCGAAGCCTTCGTGCAGCCAGATGTCGCGCCACTGCCGGATGGTCAGGCTGTTGCCGAACCACTGGTGGGCCAGCTCGTGCGCGACCAGCCGTTCGGCGCCTCGGCGGCCGTCGCAGTGGTTGGCGCCGAAGATGGAGATGCCCTGCGCCTCGATCGGGATTTCCAGCTCGTCGTCGGTGACCACCACCGTGTACCCCTCGAACGGATAGGGGCCGAACTTGTCGGTGAAGACCTCCAACATGCGCGGCTGACGGGCGAAGTCGTGCTCGAAGTTGGCGCGCAGCCGAGGCGGGACTACGGCCTGCATCGGCACCGGGCCGTGTGAGGCACCGATGCGATGCTTGCGATAACGGCCGATCTGGATAGTCGCAAGGTAGCTCGACATCGGCTCGGATTGCTCGTACACCCAGGTGGTCTGGCTTGCCTTGGTCTGCTTGCGCAGCAGGGTGCCGTTGGCCAGGGCGTAGTACGGCGAGTCCGTGGTGATCGAAATCCGGTAGCTCGCTTTGGAACTCGGGTGGTCGTCACAGGGAAACCAGGAAGCGGCGCCGTTGGGTTGGCTCGCCACGAGCGCGCCCTCGGCGAGTTCCTCCCAGCCGACCTCCCCCCACGGTCCGCGCACCGGTTTCGGGGTGCCGCTGTACTGCACCACCAGCGACAGCACGCCGCCCGCCGGAATCCGCTCCGGCGGCGTGATCACCAATTTGCCGTGCTGGTGGGTGAATTTCACGGCTTTGGTCCCGTTCACGAGCACTTTCGAGACGGTGAGTGCCTGGGAAAGGTCGAGCGCGAACCGCGGGCGCACGGCGGTGGTTACCGCGATGATCGCGGCGCGGCCGGTCAGCCGGTTGCTGGACACTTTGTAGACCAGCTCGAGTTCGTACCGCGATACCCGATAGCCCCGATTGCCGTTCTGCGGTAGGTACTCGTCGATGGGGGGCTCGTAGAACTTGCCCGGCATCACCGCGCTCCTGGGTCGCCCGTGAACCAGGGCGCGATCGGGTTGCCCCACCAGCGCGTCGAGGCCGGCACTGTGTCGCCGCGCATGACCAGGGAGGCCGGACCGATTGTCGCGCCATCGCCGAGGGCGGACGCGGGCAGCGCGACGCAGTGCGGGCCGAGGGTGGCGCCCGCACCGAGGGCGACGGTGTCCATGGCCATGATTCGATCGTGGAACAGGTGGGTCTGTACCACGCAGCCTCGTTCCACGGTCGCGCCGTCGCCGAGAGTCACCAGGTCCGCCTCCGGTAGCCAGTAGGACTCGCACCATACCCCGCGGCCGATCGTCGCGCCGAGGCCGCGAAGCCAGACGTTCAGCACGGGAGTCCCGGTCGCCGCGCGCGCGAACCACGGCGCGGCAACGGTTTCCACGAAAGTGTCGGAGACCTCGTTGCGCCACACGAACGAACTCCACAGCGGATGCTCCTCGGCGCAAATCCGCCCGACCAGCAACCATTTGGCGACCACTGCGCTCACCCCTGCGGCCGCGCCGGCGCCGAGCAGCACGAGTCCGCTGAGCAGCCCCGCGGCTAGGTGGCCGTAGGTTTCCGCGAGCCACGCGAGGGTGAACAACACGCCGAGGCCGATGGCGAAGGTCGCCAGGACCGGAATCAAGCGGCAAGTTTCGATGATCCCGCGAGCGACGCGCAATCGTGCAGGCGGGTCGAAGGTGCGCGCGGTGTCGGTGCTCTCCGCCGCGCGCCGCAGCCGGACAGGTGGGCTGCCCAACCAGGACGAGCCGGCCTTGGCCTTGGACGGCGCTGCCGACAGCACCGCGACCAAGCCGTTCTTCGGGACGCGGCGGCCCGGTGCCGTCATGCCGGAGTTGCCGAGGAACGCGCGCTTGCCAACTTTGGCCTCGCCGATGCGGAGCCAGCCGCCACCGAGTTCATAGCCGGCGATCATGGTGTCGTCGGCGAGGAACGCACCGTCGGCGACGGTGGTGAACTTCGGCAGCAGCAGCACCGTGGATACCTCGACGCTTTTGCCGATCTTCGCGCCGAGCAGGCGCAGCCACAGCGGGGTGAGCAGGCTCGCGTACAGCGGGAACAAGAAGGTGCGCGCGGAATCCAGCAGCCGCTCGGTGGCCCAGGCCTGCCAGCCGACCCGGCTGCGCACCGGGTGATAGCCCTCGGTCAGGCCGATGCTGAGCATGCGGACGGCGATGATGGTCGCCGCCGCGTACACGCCGAGGCTGAGCAGGGTCGCGACCGGCAGGATCGCGAAGGCGCGGCCCGCACCGCCCATCAACGTGCGGGTGTCGCGGATGAACCAGGCGATGAACGCGCCGCCCGCGCCGAGGCCGAGGATGGGCACAGCGGCCAGTACGACCGACGTGACGCCGAAGACGCCGACCCAATGCCGCGCCCGGCCCGGCGTGTGTTGCGGCCAGCGGTGCTGGGCCTTGCCGATTTTCACGGCAGGCGAGCCCGCCCACTCCTGCTCGGCCTTCACCTTCCCCGACACCGCGGAGCCGGGTGCGATCTCGGCGTTCTTCCCGATTTTAGTGCCGGGCAACAGGATCGAGCGAGAACCGACGACCGCGCCGGGACCGATGGTGATCGGGCCGAGATGTACCGCGTCGCCGTCGATCCAGTACCCCGACAGGTCGACCTCCGGTTCCACGCTGCACCCGTCGCCGAGTTCGAGCATGCCGGTGACCGGAGGAAGTGTGTGCAGGTCGACGCCCTTGCCGATCCTCGCGCCGAGCGCACGCGCGAACGGCACCATCCACGGCGCGCCGGAGAGGTTCTCGGCGCCGCTGGCCTCCGACAGCCGGACCGCCGCCCACAGGCGCAGGTGCACCGAGCCGCCCCGCGGATAGCGGCCCGGTCGGACGCCGCGCAGCAGTAGTCTGGCGCCGGCCACGCAGATCGCCATGCGGCCGGGCGGGGAGATGAACAGCAGAAATGCGGCCAGCGTCCACCACCAGGACAGATGCGGTAACCACGGCAGCGAGCCGGACCAGCCCGCGATATTGCCGACGATCGCGAGCCAGGTGAGCCACTGCAGGCCGGTCAGAGTGGTCAGCGGGATGGTGGCGACTACCTGCGCCGCTTGGGCAGGCAGCGGCGTCGGGCGCACCACCCGGTCCGCGACGGCGACCGCGGGCGTGGTCTGTTCGAGCAGTTCCACCAGGGAGCCCAGGCGGGGATGGTCGTAGAGGTCGGCGACGGCGATCTGCGGATACCGCTCGCGCAGGGCCGTGACCAGCTGCGCCGCCGCGAGTGAGCCGCCGCCCAGGTCGAAGAAGTCGGCGCCGAGATCGCCGACCTGCGCACCGAGAATCGAATTCCACAGTCCGGCAACCCATTGCGCGGTGCCGGTCAGGTCGTTGTCATCATCGTCGTCGGCGGAGTTGGGCAGCGGCCAGGGCAGCGCGTCGCGGTCGACCTTGCCGGAGGTGCGGGTGGGTAGCTCGTCGACCACCGCGAGTCTGGGGACCAGCGGAGCTGGAAGTTGTTCGGTGAGAGTGGCTCTCGCGGCTTTGGCGTCGAAGTTCTGCGCCGTACCGGTCAGGTAGCCGACCAGGATCTTGTTGCCCGCCTCGGTGGTTCGGATCGCGGCGGCGGCACCCGTGACCCCGGGAAGATGCTGGAGCGCGTTGTCGATCTCGCCGAGCTCGATGCGGCGACCGCCGAGCTTGATCTGATCATCGGCCCGGCCCAGGAAGACCAACCCGGTGCTGTCGTTGCGGACCAGGTCGCCGCTGCGGTAGGCGCGGTCCCAGCCGACCGAGGGCAGCGGGGCGTACTTCTCGGCGTCTTTGGTCGGGTCGAGATAGCGCGCGAGGCCGACGCCGCCGATGACCAGTTCGCCGGATTCGCCCTCTGCCACCGGGTTTCCCGCCTGGTCCACCACGATGAGGTCCCAGCCGTTGAGCGGAAGCCCGATCCGGATCGGCCATTGGCCATTCAGCAGCGCGGCGCAGGCGACGACCGTCGCCTCGGTGGGCCCGTAGGTATTCCATACTTCGCGATTCGAATCACCGTTTCCGGTAAGACGTTCGGCGAGTTCCGGCGGCACGGCCTCGCCGCCGAAGATCAGCAGGCGTACCGCCTCCAATGCCTCGACCGGCCAGGTCGCCGCCAGGGTCGGCACGGTCGAGACGATGCTGATCTCGCGCCGCACCAGCCAGGGACCGAGATCGGCGCCGGTGCGCACCAGATCGCGCGGGGCGGGGACGAGACAGGCGCCGTTATGCCAGGCCAGCCACATTTCCTCGCAGGACGCGTCGAAGGCTACCGAGAGACCCGCGAGGACCCGATCGCCGGGACCGATCGGGGCGTCGCGCAGGAACAGGTCGGCTTCGGCGTCGACGAAGGCGGCGGCATTGCGGTGTGTGACGGCAACGCCTTTCGGTGTTCCGGTGGAGCCGGAGGTGAAGATGATCCAGGCGTCGTCGTCGGGGGTGGGCAGCGTGGACCAGTTGTCGTCGCGCGTGTCCCGCTCGGCCGCACGGATGCCTGCGGCCGTGGTCTCGATTCCTTCGGCGGTCACGATCGCGGTGACCTGGGCTTCGCCGAATACCAGCTGGGCGCGCTCGTCGGGGTCGTCGGCGTCGACCGGCACATAGGCGGCGCCGGCGTACAAGACGGCGAGGATGGTGACATAGAGCCCGCGCGTGCCCGACGGCAGACGTACACCGACCCGGTCGCCGGATCGCACGCCCGCCGTGGCGAGCCGGGCCATGGTCTTTTCGATCTCGACCACGAGCTCCAGGTAGGAGAGCACCACCTGGCCGTCGTCGATGGCGGGGGCGTCGGGGTGGGTGAGTGCGGTGGCCGTCATGATGTCGACGAGCGTGCGGGCCTGGGGGGCATGGCCGCCTCGCAGCAGCGGGCTTGTCGTCGCGTCAACCTGGGGCTGGAGCATGGTGCTCTGCGCACCTCCCATCGAACTGGCCTCGCACTTCCGGTAGTTGTGTCATAGTTGGGTTACCAAAGGGCAAACGCCACGCTGGCCAATCGTCCACGGTACCCGGGTTGTTGTCGTTCGTTGTTCACCGAACCGGTCCGCGGGGGCCGGCCGGTGCTGTGCGGGTTGTTGCAGTTCTGGTCTATTTTCCCGGTTTGTGGCACGGCAGCGCCTGGTCGCCGGCATGTGCGGAGAGTTCGCTAGATGATTGCTGGCCGCCGGTCGGTGGTCTCACCTCGACGCCGACCGGATCCCCCGTCACGGTTGCTGCCGCGAGCGGCGCCCGTGGCACGTTCCGGGGGGCCAGGTTGACAGTTCCGGTTTGTGTCTGCCAATCTCGGATCAGGTCATGAGTACCAGCGTCAAGCCCCGGCTTGCTGGTCGGCAACCCTCCTCCGCGGTGGGGTGCTCCGGGTGACGACACGGCCGACGCCCGACCGGGCGCGGCAAGCGCGGACTCGACGAGCCATTCGATTGCGGGTCCCTGAACCGACGGGATTTACGTGATGACCACTGCTGTCGACAACACCTGTGCCGCCCTCGCCCGGGTCTCCGGCGACGACCTCCGAGTGCCGCTCGTGCAGGGTGGGACGACCACCTACGCCAACTTCGACTACGCGGCGAGCGCGCCCGCATTGGCGCAGGTCATCGACCGGGTACAGCAGCTGCTGCCGTTCTATGCGAGCGTGCACCGCGGTGCGGGTTACGCCTCCCGGATCTCCACCGAGTGCTACGAGGCCGCGCGCGGCTCGGTCACCCGGTTCCTCGACGCCGCCGACGACCAGGTGGCCGTGTTCACCCGCAACACCACCGACTCGCTGAACCTGCTGGCCTCCTGCGTGCCCGGCGAGACGGTGGTGCTCGACATCGAGCACCACGCCAACTTCCTGCCGTGGGCCAGGAACGGTCGGCGCGTCGTAGCGGCCGCCGATACCGTCGAGGAGACCATCGGCACGCTGGTCGCCGAGCTGTGCAGTAGACCGGCCGCGTTGCTCGCGGTGACCGGCGCGTCGAACGTGACCGGTGAAGTGCTTCCGCTGGAACGGCTGGCCACCATCGCGCACCAGTGCGGCGCCCGGATCCTGGTGGACGCTGCGCAATTGGCGCCGCACCGGCGAATCAGCTTGCGCGAGACGGGCATCGACTACCTGGCCTTCTCCGGGCACAAGCTGTACGCGCCGTTCGGTGCGGGCGTGCTCGTCGGCCGCCGCGACTGGCTGGACGCGGCCCAGCCGTATTTGGCGGGCGGCGGGGCGGTGCGGGAGGTGAGCACCACGCGGGCTGAGTGGGCCCCGGCTCCACAGCGGCACGAGGCCGGGTCGCCGAATGTGCTCGGCGCCGCCGCGCTGGCCGCCGCCTGTGACGCGCTCTGTGCAATCGACGCCGAAACTCTTGCCGCGCACGAACACCGACTCGCCGACCGCCTCCGCGACGGCTTGGCCGCCATTCCCGGTGTGCGCTTGCTCCGCATCTGGACCGACAGTCCCGATACCGTCGGCATCGTCGCTTTCACGCTGGACGGTTTCATCCCCGGCCAGGTCGCCGCCTATCTCTCCGCCGAACACGGCATCGGCGTCCGCGACGGCCGTTTCTGCGCTCACCCGCTGCTCGCCCGTCTCGGTCTGGATGGCGCCCTTCGGGCCAGCATCGGCCTCGGCACCACCTCCGCCGACGTGGAACGCCTCGTCGAGGCCGTCGCCACCCTCGTCCGCACCGGCCCCACCTGGGATTACGCCGCCACCAACGGCCTGTGGAATCCCACCCCCGAAACCCGCCCCTTCACCTCGGCCGCCCCCACGGGCGCTGCCCCCTGCCTCATCGGGTGAAGGCTGCGGTTCCCCGATCCGAACGGGGCCGCCGGATACTATCGGCGTATCCGGTACCCGACCACGAGGTGGACCTATGAGCACACTGCCTGCCTGGGCCACCGACCCCGGTGCCCTTCTCATCACCGAGGGAGGGCTACGCGGCGCTTCCGGAGGACATCCAGCGGCAGATCGAGGTGGTCGACGGTCACGTGATCTTCTGCCGCAGTGGAACATTCCAACACAACAACGTGGCCCGGCGGCTGGCGAACGCCTTGGAACAGGCGGGCCCGGATCAGCCGTGCACCGGTGTCGTAACGTATTTCGAGATGCACTACGTCCGGAGCCGCCCGGCGAGCCCCGGTTTCTCGTTTCGCCGACCGTATGTGGCGCTGCACCGGTGCATCGATGACGACCGGGAGTTGACTACAGCGGACGTGCTGCTGGTGGCCGAGGTCGTCTCGCCAGGATCCGAGTACACCGACACCGTGGACAAGTGCGCGGAGTACGCGAACGAAGGAATCCCGATCTACCTGATCGTGCACCTGGCCGCCGATCGGAAGGTGAAGATCATTCAGGAGTACCGCCTGGATTGGGCCAGTCGCAGTTACCGACTGGCCGGAACACATCAGGATGTTCTCCGTCTGACCGACCCGTTCCCGCTCGACCTCGACTTCGCCGCGCTGGACGGCGGCTGAGCAGCACACGCACTGATCCGGAAATGGTCGTGCGAGTGCGACCGCGGGTTGGGTAGCCGCACTGCCCGTCAGTCGCCCAGCGATGACGGCCGGTAATAGCGTCCGTCGTAGTACAGAAGTGGGGCGGCGGCGGGTTTCTCGTTGGTGTTGTCGTGGACCCGGGTGACCAGGCCCACCACGAACGTGTGGTCGCCGATCGGAATGAGTTGTTGCACGACGGTGCGCAGCCAGATCGGGGTGCCGTGCAGGACCGGTTCGCCGGTGTCGAGGGTGGTCCACAGGGAGCGATCGGTGAAGCGTTCCTCGGCACTCCTGGAGAAGCGGTGGGCCAGATGCTGCTGGTGTTCGCCGAGGAAGTGGATGACCACGGACTCGGCTTCCAGCAGTGCGGACAGGCTGGAGGAGGTGTGCGCGATATTGAAGGAGACCAGCGGGGGTTCCAGCGACAGCGAGGCGAACGAGGTCGCGGTGAAGCCGACGGGCCCCTTCGGCGCGGAGAGCGTGACCACGGTGACCCCCGCTGGATAGTGGCGCATGGAGGCGCGGTATTGCTCGGCGGTGATGCCGCTCAGATCATCGGGGATCTCGAACTCGGCGTCGGGCCGTGGCGCTTCGGTCACATGACGAAACTACGCCCCCGCCGTCGCGAGCGGGTGGCCCATCGCATGGCGGTCCGGTGTGCGGTGCCACTGCTCGCGACTCAATCGACGTCGATCGGAAGGCCCGCGGTGATCCGCACCAACTCGGGGAACGACGTGCGGAAAATGGTGTTCGGGTGCCCGGCCGCGGCCCAGACTTCGCGATGCCGGGACAGTGCGCTGTCCACCCAGGTAGGCAGGTTGGTCGGGTGGCCGACCGGCGCGACACCGCCGATCGGCTGTCCGGTGACCTCACGTACCAGGTCGGCGGGCGCGCGCGTCAGCGTTCCCTCGAGTCGCGCGCCGGTGTTCGACAGATCGACCTGGTGAGCGCCCGAGACCAGCAGCAGCACCGGATCGTCGTCGAGCAGGAACACTAACGATTTCGTGATGGCACCCACGTCGACGCCGAGCGCCCGCGCGGCGTCCGCGGCGGTATGCGTCGGCGCCGGCTGGGTGACGATGAGGCCGTGATGCCCACGGGCGATGAGGGTGTCCGAGACCCGGCACGCGACCGGCGGCAATGACGACCTGCGCATGCCACCAGGTTAGAGCGATTGCGGGCGGTACGCCGAGTTGAAATTCGATCAGTACTCCGGGTAGCCCTCGATCGGACCGAGCATTCCCGCGATCCGCTCGCGGGTGACCCGCGCGAGTTCGGACAGACTCCGCTCCGAGACCTGTTCGTGCACAACCGCTTCGAAGGCACGATCGATATCCTGCTGGGATAGCGCGAGCAGTTCGACATCCGCCTTGGTCAACAGCGCGTCCCGGTCCGCGTAGGGGCGTGCGTCGGTCAGCGTCGCCGCCCACGTGACATTGCTGCAGCACTCGTACAGCGCGTGAACCGCGCGGCTGGGTGACATTTCGTTGAACCGGTCGAGGCCGATTCCCTGATGCATCAGCATGGGCGCCTCCGAACCCGATGACTGCGATTTGCTGACTCGACCATGATCCGTCTTCCCGCAAACCGCCCCCCAGTGTGTCGCTGCGAATTTGCACAGGATTTACACGCTCCGCGGTTTCCTATCGAGTCCCGTACAACGGACGTTCCGCTAGCCGGGAGACGGGTCCTCGGACGCCTCGATACGCTGTACGAATGACAGATTGGCAGGCTTTCACCGTCGAAACGAAGGACCACGTCGCACAGGTGACGCTCACCGGTCCCGGCAAGGGCAACACGATGGGCCCGGATTTCTGGCGTGAGCTGCCGGAGATCTTCCAGGCGCTGGACGCCGACCCGGAGGTCCGTGCCATTGTGCTGACCGGTTCGGGTAAGCACTTCTCCTACGGGCTCGACTTGGCCGCGATGAGCGGCACGTTCGGACCTCTGATGGCCGACCGGGTCCTGGCCGCGCCACGCACCGACTTCCTGCACGAGGTGCGCACGATGCAGGCGTCGGTCACCGCAGTGGCGGACTGCCGCAAGCCGGTGATCGCCGCGGTGTCCGGCTGGTGCATCGGTGGCGGGCTGGACCTGATCGCGGCCGTCGACATCCGCTACGCAAGTGCGGACGCCAGGTTCAGCTTGCGGGAGGCCAAGGTCGCGATAGTCGCCGACATCGGGTCGCTGCACCGGCTGCCCGGCATCATCGGCGAGGGGCACCTGCGCGAACTCGCCTACACCGCCAAGGACATCGATGCCGCCCGCGCGGAGAAGATCGGCCTGGTCAACGACGTTTTCCCGGACCAGGAAGCGGTGCTGGACGCGGCGCACGCCACGGCGCGCGAGATCGCCGCGAACCCGCCACTGGTGGTGCAGGGCGCCAAGGACGTGCTGGATCAGCGGCGCAAGGACGAGGTCGCCGCGGGCCTGCGCTACGTCTCGGCCTGGAACGCCGCATTCCTGCCCTCCGAGGACCTCGCCGAGGCGGTCAAGGCCGTGTTCGAGAAGCGCGCGCCCGAATTCAAGGGCAAGTAGAGCCGTTTCCCACGCTTACCCCAGTCCGGATATCGCCATCTCTCACTGAGAAGGGGCATCCGGCATCCGGGTGCCTCTTTTCGCCTGTCCGGTGTGTTTACCGGAAACCACCGAGCGGGGAGTCCGGACATGCCGTACCCCCCGCTCAGGTCGTTCGGCCGTTCAGTGTCCGCCGTTGTCTTTCAGCCGTTGAATCGACGCCTCGACCTCGGCCTCGGCCTCAGCGCGGCCCACCCATTCCGAGCCCTTGACGAACTTGCCCGGCTCGAGGTCCTTGTAGCGCTCGAAGAAGTGCTTGATCGCGGTCAGCTCGAACTCCGGGACGTCCTTCAGGTCCTGGATATGGTCCCAGCGGGGGTCGCCTGCGGGCACGCACAGGATCTTGTCGTCACCGCCCGCCTCATCGATCATCTTGTACATCGCGACCGGCCGGGCCTCGACGATCACTCCGGGAAACACCGAGTCGGGCAGCAGGACCAGCGCGTCCAGCGGGTCACCGTCCTCGCCCAGGGTGTTCTCGATGTAGCCGTAGTCGGCGGGGTAGACCATGGACGTGTACAGGAATCGGTCGAGCCGGACCCGTCCGGTCTCGTGATCGACCTCGTACTTGTTCCGGGAACCTTTGGGGATCTCGATCGTGACGTCGAACTCCACGCCATCTCCTTCGGTGCGTCTGTGCCGAGTCCGACGACTCGGCTTCTCTTCGGCGGCTGTCGACCCGGCGACCCGGCCGCTGTGGAGTGTGCCGACTCGCCAGGTTGTTCGGGGGAACGGTTGCGCAACGAGGATAGTGTGATCGGCGGGGACATGGGTGCGGCAGGCGGCTGCCGCGGACTTCAGTCAGGAGAGCGTCGGCGACGTGTCTGGTCGGAACAAGAACGTCGGTGGGCTGGCCGCCCGGCGGCGACGGAACATGTGGATCGGGGTCGCGACCCTACTGGCAGTGCTGCTCGGCGGCGGCGTAGGAGCGCTGCTCGCGCTGAAGCCGTGGACCGACGAGTTCCGCCACGGTGGGCTGACCATCGCGGCGCCACCCGCGCCGGTCAAGTCGTTTCCGCAGGTCAGCCCCGCTCGCTCGAACGCGCCCGCGCCGAGTCCCGCAGGAATCGCGGCCGCGCTGACGTCGGTGATCGGCAATCCGGACCTCGGCGCGTTCGCGGGCCAGGTGACCGATGCCGACAGCGCGACCGTGGTGTGGAGCGGTGATGCAAACAAGCCGATGATCCCCTCGTCGACCGCGAAGATCCTCACCACAGCGGCCGCGCTGCTCACTTTGCCCGCCGAGCACCGGGTCACCACCCGGGTGGTTGCCGGTTCGGCACAGAACGAGCTGGTGCTGGTCGGCAGCGGTGATCCGACGCTCACCGCGGAGCCGGATGGCAAGGGCTACTACCCGAACGGCCCGCGACTGTCCGACTTGGTGGCGCAGATCAGGTCCTCGGGTCGCTCGGTGGACACGGTCCTCGTCGACACCTCCGCCTATGCGGGCCAGACCATGGCGCAGGGATGGGACCCGCTCGACATCGGCGGGGGGTCGATCGCTCCGATGGAGTCGGTGATGATCGACGGAGGTCGCCTGCAACCGCTCGTGGAGTACTCGCCGCGCACTGCGACACCCGCGCTGGACGCCGGGCGGCGGCTGGCCGTCGAACTCGGGCTCGATCCGGCCCGGGTCCGAGTGGCGACCGCGCCCGCGGGCGCGGCCGAGATCGCAAGTGTGCGATCGGCTCCGCTGCGCGACCGGCTGCGCGACACGATGGTCTACTCCGACAACGTGCTCGCGGAGGCGATCGGACGGGAGATCGCGACGGCGACCGGCCGTGAGGCCTCCTTCGGCGGCGCGGTCGCGGCGGTGAACGCAGCGCTGAGCGAGGCCGGTTTCGACCTGACCGGCCTGGGCATGCACGACAACAGCGGGCTGTCGGTCGACGATCGGATCCCCGCGCGGCTGCTCGACCGGATCATCGCGACCGCGGCCAAGCAGAACGGTGCCACCGCGGTGCAGCCGACCGGCACCAAGGCAAGGCCCGAGAACGACCGTCTGGCGGCCACATTGGCTCCGCTGCTTGACGACCTGCCGATCGCGGGTGCCACCGGGTCGCTGACCAGCCGATATGTCTCCCGGGACCGCAATGGTGCGGGCTGGGTGCGCGCCAAGACCGGAACTCTGTCGGTGTCCAGCGCGTTGGTCGGGTATGTGCTGGACGCGGATGGGCGGGTGCTCACGTTCGCTCTGATGTCGAACGATCGACCGCCGGAGGTGAGCAGGCCCGCATTGGACGCGATCGCAGGCACACTGCGTAACTGTGGATGCTCGTGACGGGTGGATGCTCATGACCCAAGAAGGTTCCGACACAGCCGAATCCGGGCCCGTGGCTGCGGTCGAGCGGCGGAAGAGTCGCTCGGGGCTGTCCGGGTTGGTTGACTGGCGCCTGGCTGCCAAGACCGGATCGGCCCTGGTGCCCTCGGGTCCGCGCACTTCGCGCTACTCGGCCGAACAGGTCGTCGCCGAATTGGCCGTCGCCTCCGAACGCGCCGAAGGACCGGTCCGGGAGGTGAGCGGGCTCCTGGACGACCGGCCGGTGCCCGGCGCCAGGATCGTCGACCGGCCCGGCTGGATCGAGGCCGCCGCCGACTCCATGGCCCAGCTCACCGGCACCGGAACGGCCGTCGCCGAACGCAAGCTGCTCGCGGGCAAACCCGCGGGCGTGCAGGCGGGTGCGATGCTCGCCTTCCTGTCCACCGCGATCCTCGGCCAGTACGACCCGTTCACCGGTCCGGATGGCACGCTCCTGCTGGTCGCGCCGAATATCGTGGCGGTGGAGCGCGCGCTCGGCGTGTCGCCGAGCGATTTTCGACTCTGGGTCTGCCTGCACGAGGTGACCCATCGGGTGCAGTTCTCCTCGGCGCCCTGGCTCGCCGAGTACATGCGTGGCAATGTCGAGGTGCTCGGTGAGGTCGGTGACGAGCCGCTGGCCGAGATGCTCTCCCGGCTGGTCGACGAGGTGCGCGACCGCCGCCGCGGCACCGCCGTCGATGATCCGGCCGCGCGTGGCGTGGTCGGTCTGCTGCGCGCGACACAGGCGCCGCCGCAGCGCGAGGCACTGGACCGCCTGCTCATGCTCGGCACCCTGCTGGAGGGGCACGCCGATCACGTGATGGACGCGGTCGGCCCCGCGGTGGTGCCGTCGGTCGAGCAGATCCGCACCGCCTTCGACCAGCGACGCAGGCGCCCAACCAACCCGCTGCAACGCATTCTGCGCGCCCTACTCGGCGTGGACGCGAAGGTCGCGCAGTACGTGCGCGGCAAAGCGTTCGTGGACGAGGTGGTCGGCAGCGTCGGCATGGCCCGGTTCAACACCGTGTGGACGGACGCGGAAACCCTGCCCCGCACCGACGAGATCGAGGATCCGCAGCGCTGGATCAGCCGGGTCCTGGGGTGAACAAGCCGGTGTAGCCGAGGGCGTGGTGTCGGCGCGAGCGTGTCGCACGACGGAATCGTTCGGTGCGGGAACTCGATGCGCCGCCGGTCGGTAGGCTGCGGCCCATGGGCAGTGCGCCAGGAACGACACCCGGGCGCGCCGGATCGGCGGCCGGTTCATCGGCTTCCGCGCAGTGGCCGGCGCGCGGTACCGAGGACGTTCGGCGTCTGCCGGAGACTGCGGCAGTGCTCACTGTGCGCAGGGCGGTACGAGACTGGCTGGCCCAGTTCGGGTCGCGCGCTGCCGACCCGCCCGCGGTCGCGGTCGCGCTGTCCGGCGGCGCGGACTCGCTTGCTCTCACAGCTGCCGCCGTGGTCGAGGCCGGAGCGGTCAACGCGCTGGTGGTCGATCATCGATTGCAGCCCGGTTCCGCAGCGGTTGCCGCCGAAGCCGCGGCACGGGCGCTCGCACTCGGCTGCCGGTCGGCGCGGGTGCTCGCGGTCGAGGTCGGCAGCGACGGAGGCGTGGAGGCAGCGGCACGCCGGGCGCGTTACGCCGCGTTGGACGCGGCGCGGGAGGGGCTGCCGGTGCTGCTCGGGCACACGCTCGACGACCAGGCCGAAACGGTCCTGCTCGGGCTGGCCCGTGGGTCGGGTGGCCGCTCGATTCACGGTATGGCTCCGTTCACCGAGCCGTGGGGAAGGCCGTTGCTCGGCGTGCGCAGGGCAGCGACCGGGCAACTGTGCGCCGAACTCGGTCTGGCGCCACATGAGGACCCGCACAACGCGGCGCCGGAGTTCACCAGGGTTCGGCTGCGCACCGAGGTGTTACCGCTGCTGGAGGGGATCCTCGGCGGCGGGGTGGCCCCGGCGCTGGCCCGCACGGCCGAGCAGTTGCGCGAGGACGCAGCGGTATTGGACGGGCTCGCTGCTGAACTGCTGCACTCGGCGAGTGATGGGCGGACGCTCTCGACCGAGACCCTCGCCACTGCCCCCGCAGCCCTACGGAAACGGGCAATTCGGGCATGGTTGTTGTCGGCCGGTGCGAAAGCGCTGACCAACAAGCACTTACAAGCCGTCGACGAGTTGGTGACCGCTTGGCGCGGCCAAGGCGGCGTCGCGGTCGGCGGAGGAACATCGGGGAGCAGGTTGGTCGCCGGGCGCGAACATGGCAGGCTGACATTGCGGCTGGGTGATGACGGTCATCGGACCGATGACACATGCTGAGCCGGCCCATCGGGCGCACCACCACGGAAGGGAATCCAGCTGACGTGTACGGGGACGACATCGCGTCGGTGCTGATCACCGAGGAACAGATCGCCGCAAAGACCCAAGAGCTGGCCGAGCTCATCGCCAAGCGCTATCCCGCCGATGCGCCGGAGGGAGACCTACTGCTGGTCGGTGTACTCAAAGGCGCGATCTTCTTCATGACCGATCTGGCCAAGGCACTGCCGATCCCGACCCAGATGGAGTTCATGGCTGTCTCGTCCTACGGGTCGTCCACCTCGTCGTCCGGCGTCGTGCGCATCATGAAGGACCTGGACAAGGACATCGCGGGCCGCAATGTGCTGATCGTCGAGGACATCATCGACTCCGGGCTCACACTGTCCTGGCTCAAGCGCAACCTGTCGACCCGCAACCCGGCTTCGCTCGAAGTGGTCACTTTGCTGCGCAAGCCGGATGCGCTGCGCACCCCCGTGGAAGTCGCGCATGTCGGCTTCGACATCCCGAACGAATTCGTTGTCGGCTACGGCCTCGACTACGCGGAGCGCTACCGCGACCTGCCCTACATCGGCACCCTCGACCCGAAGGTGTACGGCGGCGCCTGACCCTATCCGGGCAGTATGCCGAAAATCGTTGCGGGAGAACCGGAACCGCCGCGATAGAGCGGCCCGCCGGCGAGGATCCACGCGCCCGTCACGGGCAGCGCGGCAAGGTTGGCCAGGCACTCCAGGCTGATCCGGTGTTCGCCGTACAGCAGCTTCGACACCGCGTAGTCGTGGTCGGTGCCCACGTCGGGTCCGAATGTGTCGATGCCGAGTGCACCGCGGCGTCCGAGCCTGCCGGTGCGCAGCAGCCATTCCACCGTGTCCACCGCGAAACCCGGCTGATGCTCCGCGGATTCGCCGGTACCGAGAAACTCCGGAGTGCCCCACTTGGCGTCCCAGCCGGTCCAGGCGATGACCGCGGCTCCGTCCGGAATCCGGCCGTGTTGTTCCTCCCACTGCCGCAGGTCGGCGACCGTGATCGCGTAGTCGCGATCGCTCACGCACTGCCCGCGGACATCGATCTTCACCGCGGGTAGCAGCAGGTCGTCCAATTCCAGTTGGTCCGCGGCGAGCCCGTCGGCGCGGAAGTGGATCGGTGCGCCCCAATGGGTTCCGGTGTGCTCGCCCTGCTGGATGTAGCGCAGGTAATAGCCGTCGTTCGCGATCGTGGCCACGAGGTCGGTGCGGAATTCCGGATCATCCGGGTACAGCGGCGTGGTGGCCGGATCATGCACGTGCGAGAGGTTCACCATCCGCCCGAGTGGGCGCGGCGAAGTCATCGCTTCCGCTGCGGAATCGCCCTGGCCAGGGCGAGCAGATCGGCCTCGAGTGCGCGGAACAACCGGTAGGTGAGCACGAATGCCAGGATGCCACCGACGCTGAGCAGGCGCACCGGAACGATCACCAATCCTTGGTCGGAGGCGTCCACGAAGGTCGCGCTCGCCACACCGAGCAGCGGAACCGACACCGCGACACCGAGATAGAAGTTTCCGCGCCTGGCGAGGGCGCGCAGCTGGCGTTCGTCGTCGGGGCCGACCCCGCCGCGCACCAATAGCTGTGGATATATCGAACGCACCGAGTAGGCCGTGATCGGGAAGAACGGGTAGGCCAGCGCGATGGCCGCGCAGACCACTTGTGCGGCGAAGAAATGCAGAAATGTCCCCTGCGGCAGGTCGACACCGGAAAACGCCAGACCCAGTGGCCAAAGTATGCCTGCCAGAAGCCAGAACCCGAACGGCACCCAGACCGCCCAGTCGCCCATCAGCAGGGTGTCGCGGCGTGCCTTCGCGAGCGTTCGCGCGGAGAACTCTTGGCCTCGGTTCAGACGGAAGCCGATGGTGAGGGGGCCCCGAGTGAGGAACAGCAGCAGCAGCGCGGCCACCGGAAAGGCGATCATGTTGTTGACCAACACGACAGTGGCGAACTTGTCCTGGTCGGCGGCCGACATCCGGTCGATGATCAGGGTTTGGTTGAGCTGGATGTTGTAGAGGCTCGCCAGCACGTTGGGCACGCCGATACACAGTGCGGCCAACGGGAGGAGCAAGCCGCGGGACCGGTATGCGAGGCTGCTCGGCGGGGGGTCGACCAGGTCACGTGCGCGGGCATCGAGACAGAGATCGAGTTGACCGGCGAGTTCGGCGCCGTTACGCCACCGGCGTTTCGGGTCGACGTGCAGGCATTCGAGCAGAACACGACGCAGCGCGGCCGGTGTGTCCTCAGGCAGACGTGATAGCGCCACTGCCGAGACGCCGCCGCGGCGCACCGCGAGCATGCCCGCGAATGTCTCGGCGGAGGGGCCGCGCTCGGCGGGCGGCGGGTCGTCGAACGGGTTGGAGCCGGTGAGCATCTCCCACAGCAGCACGCCGAGGGAGAAGATGTCGCTGCGGTTGCCGGGCGCAGGTGCCCCGGGATCGAGGTATCGGGCCAACTGCTCAGGGGAGCGGTAAGGCAGCGAACCTGTATCGATCGCAGCGTGATTCGGCGCGGCCATACGCGGATCGGCCTCGCCGATGGCGAAATCCGCGAGCTTCGGTATACCCTCGGCGGTGAACAGGACGTTCGCGGGCTTGATGTCATGGTGCAGCACGCCGTGGTGCTCGGCGTAGTCCAGCGCGTCCGCGAGCCGCCTGCCCACCCATGCCACGGTCTCTGGCCAGCTCAGCTCCGCGATCTCGGCGCGAACGCTCGAATCCGACGGCCGGATCTCCCCCTTGGACTCCATGGCGGCGTCGATAGCGCGTAACAGCAGCGCCCCGCCATCGGCCACCGGGCTGCGACGGCGCTGATCGAGTACGCCAAGGGCGGTGCCGCCGGGCAGGTACTGCATGTAGACCAGGCGGGGGAGTGCGGCGCCCGAGGTGTCATCGGCTGCGGGAGTAGCCGAATCGGTAGCCGAGCGCGGCGATGCCGAGTCGCGCCGCGCCGATTCTGAGAAGCCGGCGTCGAGGCGGCCCGGTGGGCTGGCGAGCGTCGCGTCGTCGTCTGTCGATCGGTCCACGAGGGTGCCGTGGGCGGCAGTGGTGCCGCCGCGGGATTCGGCGGACCGCGCAGAAGCGTCGCGGTCGTGGTCGTGGACTGTCGCGCTGTCGCGGTGTGGACTTGGTTCGCCGATGACGGTCGCGTCGGCAGCACGGGGCTGTTCGGCGACGGTCGCGTCATCGGTAGGAGTGGTGTCGAGGTCCCGCGACTCTGCGACGGCGGCGTCGACGTCTTGTGTATCGGCGACCGTGGCGTCGAGGTCGTCTCGAGTCTCGGCGATGGTCGGGTCGGCGTCGATAGCGCGTGTTCTCGGGGCGGCGACAGTGCGAGCGCCGCGGGGCGAGCTCGGAACGATCAGTGTGTGTGCGGTGTCCGCGCCGAGCACCCGCTGGTCGAAGACTCGGACGATGTGTGCGTGGTCCAGCTGTGCCATCGTATGCGGCGCGCCTGCCTTTCCCGCCGAAAACCGGACGGCGACAAGCCGTTGCATGGAACGTTGCCTGGCGAGGAACACACGGCCGAGCAGGCCGGCGCCCAGATCCGTGAGCAGGTCGAAATCATCGATCCGCCGTCCAGGCGCTAGGTCGGCCAGCGCCGCGACGGCTTCGCTCGACTCCGCGGTCGCAATGTCGGCAGGCTCGTCGGCGAAGTCGGCGAGGCGTTCGCGGATCTCCTCGGCCAGCTCCGGATACTCGGCGACGAAGTTCGCCAGGGCCAGCGGCGCGTGCCTGCGGCGGGCCACGAATTCCTCGCAGACCAGGTCCACGAGCTCGGGACTGTGCTCCACCTCCGGAAATTCCTTGCGGTACTCGGCGATTCTCTTACCCAGCCCTTTCTGCTCCCAGCGCCGACGCAGATCGATCCGCAGCAAATCGGTGAGCAGGGTGAGGCGCACCTGCGTGCCGTCGGGCACATAGTCCGGAATCCGCGGCGGCATGCGATCGCCACGGAGGCTGCGCTGCCAGTCGGCGGCGAACCGTGCGACGGCGTCGGTGCGCCACGTGGTCACGTGCCGTGCTCCGCCTCGTCTGCTCCGGCGCGGGCGGGCCGGCCGGTGGAAGCGTCCGCGTCGGCGGATCGGGGGTCGACCACCCGCTCCAACGCGCGCAGATCCGCCTCCAGTGCACGGAACAGCAGATACGAGCCAACGAACGCGATTATGCCGCCCACGCACAGCAACCGTACCGGGAAGATCACCGCCGGAATGTCGGCGGCGGGCAGGAAGGTCACTCCGGCCACCGCGAGCAGCGGCACGGACGCGGCGACGGCAAGGTATCCGTTGCAGCGCCGGTCCAGGCCACGCAGCCACACCGCGTCCTCGGGACTGATGTCACCATGCCGGAGGAACAGCGGATAGATGCACCGCACCATGTAGAAGGTCAGTAGGAAGAACGGATACGCGACCGCGATCGCACCGCACACCACCAGCGAGGCCAGGAAGTGCACCACGGCCTGTGCCGATATGTCGCCGGTGGACAGCTTCAGCGCGATCGGGAAGATGATGCCCGCCAGCACCCACAGCGAGAACGCCACGGCGACAGCACGATCGCCCATCAACAGTGCGTCCCGTCTGGCTCGCCGCAGGGTGTCCGGATCGTACCGTCTTCTCTTGCGCAACCCTCGCGGCACCGTCACCACGTACCTGGACATGTACAGCACCAGGGCGATGCCGGCCGGAAAGAAGATCGTGTTCACGACGCTGGTGATGATGAGGAAGGTGTGCTGGGCTTCCTCGGCCATCCGGCTGATGATCAGCTGCTGGTTGTGCGCGATGTTGTACAGCGAGGCAAGCACATTCGGAAGTCCCACCGACAACAGCGCCACCAGCACGAAATACGGCCGAAGCCGTCGCCGCCAGCTCGTCGGCGCCGGGTCGACCAGCTCACGTGCGCGCTCGTCCTGGCACAACTCCAGCTGCCTGGCCAGGATCGCGCCGCTGGACCAGCGCATGGTCCGCTCCGGCTCGAGGCAGGTCAGCAGTACCCGGCGCAGCGCGGCCGGGCAGTCCGGCGGAACCCGTTCCAATGCGGCGGCATCCACGCCGGTGCTACGGCGCTCCAGCATGGCCGCCAAGGTGGTGTCATCGCCGTGCTGGCCCGCGCCCGCGGTGCTGTCGTCGAATGGCTTGGCCCCGGTGAGCAACTCCCACAGCACCACGCCGAGCGAGTAGATGTCGGCGCGGGTGTCCAGGTCGGCGGCGCCGCGGTGGAAGCTGGGATGGCAGGCCTCCAGCTGTTCCGGCGACATGTAGGCCAGCGAGCCGCCGAAGTAGGCGACCGGGCTGGTGCCCTCCACGTTGCGGCTGAAGCTGATGTTGAAGTCGGCCAGTTTCGGCACCGCCTCGGCGGTGAGCAGGACGTTGGCGGGTTTGACGTCGCGGTGCAGCACGCCGTGCGAGGAGGCGTAGTCGAGTGCCTCGGCCAGTCGGCGCCCCAGCCAGGCGACCGTCTCCGGCCAGCTGAGCGCGGCGATTTCGGCGCGCACGCTGGAGTCGGTCGGCCGGATCTCGCCTTTCTCCTCCATAGCCGCGTCGACGGCGTCCAGCAGCAGCTGCCCACTGCGTTCGGCGGGCGGTATGGCGCGCACCCAGCGCAGCACGCCCAGCAGCGTGCCACCGGGCAGGAACTGCATATAGAGCAGCCGCAGCCTGCGCGTGGCGACCGTGGCGTCGCCGAGCACCCGCTGGTCGAAGACCCGCACGATGTAGTCGTGGTCGAGCTGGGCCAAGGTCTGTGGCTCGGTGCCGCGGTCGGCGGAGATCTTCACCGCGACCAGCCGCTGCAGCGAGCGCTGCCGCGCAAGGAAGACCCGCGCGAACGCGCCGCTGCCCAAACCGGTCAGCAGATCGAAATCATCGATCCGCTGGCCGATTTCGATCCGGTCGAGCCCGTCGTAATGGCCCGGCCCGGTTCTGATCGCGGTGGGGACGGCGGTGGCTGTCTCCATGAGATCGGCGGCGGTCGTGCTGGTCACATCGGAACTACGAGCGAACTCGGAGGTTTGGTTCAATTCGGTGTCGACGCCGGCGGATCGGGTGGGTGCGAAAGCGGTTCGCGTGGAATCCTCCTGCACGGCGCGGCGGGTGCTCTGGTCCACGTCGTCGGCGTTCAACAAGGCGCGAAGTTGCGCAGCCTGATGTGGATATTCGCGCAGGCATTCGCGCGGATCCACCCGTTCCCCGCTGTGCCGGCGGATCACGAACTCCTCGTACACCAGACCGGCCGGGATACTGTCGGAGACGAGATCTGGAAATTCGGCGCAGTAATCGGCGAGGCGTTTGCGCGGCACCAGTTCCGGCGACGGGTTCGCGCCTGCCGCTGGACGGCGCAGCCAGCGATGCCGCAGGTCGACGCGGATCAGCTCGAACAACGCCTCCCTGCGCAGGGTGCTCGCGTCGGGCAGATACTCGGCGATCTCCGGTGGGCGGTGGGTGGATTCCCAGGCCTCGGCGAAGGCTTCCACCGCGCTCGATTCCGCAGGCAGGCCGCTATAACCAGCACGGGTATTCGAACCCGTGTCGGTATCGGAACTTCTCTCAGAGCTGACACTCATGTCCAGACCTAGTTGCTCGGCGGACGCCGTAGAATCCGCACTCGTCGGTCGTTGGATGCACCGGAGAAAATCCGCCACACCCGATGCCATCGTCCTCGCGCAGTATTCGAAATGATAACTTGCGGCTCAAGAGCGGATCACCCGATTTCGACAACGATGAGACGGGGGACGACCAGCACATGTGCGACGAGGCCGCAGTGGTGGCGGACGGCTCGATTTCGATGAAAACGGCCGTAACGACAACGGTAGTCCGGAATGTGAAGGCCGTCGACGAGGTGGCCGACGAGGCATCGACCGCTGCCGACGATCGGAGCGATCGAGCCCGGGAGGCTGAGCCCGACCCCCCTCGCGGCCCGGCCGCGGTGATCGCGGCGGCCGTGCGGGACGGCTCGCTCCTACCCACCATGGTGGTGGCGGAGGCCGCTGCGCGGATTGCCGCGGATCGGAAGGCGAACACGGTGAGCGTCGCTCGCGCGGAGCGGGCGATGGCGGAGGCGGCGGCACTGGAGCAGCGGGTCGACCTCGACGTACTGCCACTGGCCGGTGTCCCGGTCGCGATCGAACACGGCATCCCGATCGAAGGCGAGGCGGCCACGGCCGACCATCCGGTGGTGCGTCGGTTGCGTGCCGCGGGTGCGGTGGTCGTCACGGCACCTGAACTCGGCCTGTGGGGCACGACCGACAGCCCGCGCAACCCGTGGAACAACGCGCGCTGCGCGGGCGGCCCATCCGGTGCGGCGGTCGCGGCAGGGCTGGTTCCGGTCGCGTACGGCAGCGACGGTCTCGGCTCGGTGCGCGTGGCCGCGGCCTGCTGTGGAGTGTTCGGGATCAAGCCAGGGCGCTGCACCGTGCCCGTCGTGATCGGCGCCGACGCCTGGTCGGGCATGGTCGAAAACGGTGTGCTCGCGACGACAGTCGGTGACGCGGCGCTCGCACTATCGGTCATGGCGGCGCGACCGGACCTTGCCGAGGTGGATCCACCCGGCCGACTACGCATCGGACTGGCCCTGAATTCACCGTCCCGCCTCTTCCACGTCGATCGGCACTGGATCGCGGCCGCCCGCAGGGCGGGATCGGCTGCCGAGGCTGCGGGCCATATCGTCGAGCCGACCGCGTTGCCCTACGACAACGCTTTGTTCGCGGTCTTTCTGCGCTGGCTGTCCGCCGCCGCAGGACCGGTTCACAGTCGCCTGTCGTGGCGTACTCGCCGCCATGTTGCCCTCGGCCGGTTTGTGCAGCGGCTGGTGCGTCCGGCCCAGATCGACCGGGTGGAGGCGCGATTGCTGGAATTCTTCGACCACTACGACGTGGTGATCACACCCGCGCTCGCCGCCCCACCGCCCACAGTGCGGGCGTGGCACACCTGCCGTCAGCCCGCCTGCGCGCGGTTTTCACCATTCATCCCGCTGTGGAACCTGGTCGGCTGGCCTGCCGCCTCCGTGCCGATGGGCATGCAACCACGTGCGGGCACTCCCGTGGCCGCGCAGCTCTCCGGTCCGCCAGGCAGCGAATCCACCCTGTTGCGACTATCCGCGCAGCTGGAGATCAGCAAACCCTGGCAGCGCATCGCGCCTTGAGCCGCCTCAGACGCTGACCGTGGGCTGCTGTGTGGCGAACCCGCCGTCGACGGCTCGCCCGGCGAATTCGAGGATGGTGGGCCGGCTGTCGTCGGCCCGCCACGCTACGGCGAGCTCGCACGGCGCGAGCCCGGACACCGGGCGCGCGGTCAGGCCGGGCCAGCGGTACATCGGCACGTTGTTCTCGGCAAGCAGGCAGACGCCCAAGCCGAGGCTCACCGCCTCCAACTTGTCCTCGGGCGTCGCGGCCTCTGCGCCGATCTTCGGCTGACGGCCGCCCCGCCCGTCGTTGCCGAGCCAGAAATCGCGCACCGCACCGGCTTCGGTGGGCAGCGCGATGAACGGCTCGTCGAGCAGGTCGGCGAAATCGATGGTCTCCGAACCGGCCAGTGGGTGGTTCTCCGGGAGCAGCACCCAGCGCGCCTCGGTGCGTAGTACCTGCCAGCGGTAGCGGTTCTGGTCCGGCAGCGGTAGCCAGACCAGAGCCAAGTCGGCCTGTCGGCCCGCAAGTCCGCTGGACGGGTCGGTCCACGACGCCGCGTGCAGCGCGAGGCGGTGTCCGCTCGCGCTCTCCAGGTCGTTGAGCAGGCCGCGGCCGAGCGCGGACTGGATGCCGACGCGCAGCACCTCGCCGGCCTCCTGCAGCGAGACGTTCGTGACCTCCCACAGCTCCAGGATCTTGCGAGCGCCTTCGAGCAGCTCCTTACCCGCGACAGTCAGCGCGACACTTCGCTGGTTACGGTCGAACAGCACCACGTCGAGCTGGCGTTCCAGCTGACGGATCTGACGCGACAGGGTGGGTTGAGCGATGTGCAGCCGCTGAGCGGCATTGGTGAAGTGCAGTTCCTCAGCGACGGCGACGAAATACCGCAGGTCGCGCAAATGCGGGTCCATAGCCCCTTGCTATCAGAATCGGTCCTGAATTTCCAGCCATATCAGGCCGGAAAGTTCGGATATTGGCGCCAAAACAGTCGGCAGGTTTGTTAGAGACAGCATATTGGCTGACGTGGTGCTCCGCACCATGAAGTTGGCGAATGTGCGGCATGCGGCAGGACCCTTGCCTGCTCGTCCGCAGTTGAGCGCTTGACCAGCTGAAACGGCGATGTATCCGGATGTTCGATAGCGGGTTGTGGCCGTGTCGTCGTTTGCCGGTGATCGACTGAAGCTCCCGCGTGCAATGTAAGGAGGATCTTATGTGATTTTAGTCACAATAATCACCTGGGCGGCGAATCCCGCGAGCGCAGTCACCCTGACCTTGGACTTCGGCGCGATGATCAGCTTGACAACGGCGTCGGCGATCTCCGCAGGCTCGGTCGCCCGCAGCGGACCTGGCGCGGTGACGCCGGAACCGAGCTCGGTGTTGGTCAGCGTGGGCAGCGCGGAGGACAAGTGCATACACGGCCATGGTGGGGCTGATCGGGCGCGAGCTGGGTGCGCTGGCGGGCCGGGACCCGATCACCGCGCGTTTGCGCGAAACACTGCACGCCTATCTGCGTAGTCACCGCAGCCCGGAGGCCACGGCGAAACTGCTCGGCGTGCACAAGAACACGGTCCGCTATCGGGTTCAGCGGATCGAGGAAGTGCTGGGATATCCGATCGAAGAGCGCAGTCTGCCGCTCGCGGTCGCGTTGGCCCGCGTCGTCGTCTACGGCACCGACGCGCTGCCCTGAATCGGTCGGTTCGGCTACTCTCCGGCGGCGGGTTCGCGCGCGGCGATGCGGCGCAGCGGTGGTTCGGTGGTCGGCGCGACCCTGCGATCGGGCAGTTCCGCGAGCAAGGTGGTGGTCGCCGCCGCGATGGCCGCAACCGCCTTGTCGACGGCCGGTTTGGTGGTCGAGCTCAGGCCGGACACGCCACCGACCTTGCGCACGTACTGCAGTGCGGCGGCATAGATTTCCTGGTCGGTTGCGGCAGGTTCCAGGCCACGCAGGACGGTGATGTTTCTACACATGCGAGAACACTAGCTCCAGAGCACGACATGCGGCAGCGCAAAGAATTAGCTGATGTGAGATTCGGTTCGCCCAGTCGGCGCTGCGCGGGAGACGGACGACACGGAGCCATCCGTGAATACCTAGTTTTCGCCGAGCCGGATAAGGAACAATCGGGGCATGCCTTCGCGCGGTGTACCCACCTTGACGACATTCCCGTACGCGGAGCTCGACGAGCGGGAAGAAGACCATTGGTCCGGCGCCGCAGTCTCCGATGACGAGCTGCGGGCGCTGGCACTCGGCGCCTTCTACTCGGCCCGCTGGGACGCCTTCCATGACGCGCTGCTGCTCGGACCGGAACGCGAGCATCCGCTCGGCGACCGGCGCGAGCTGGCCATCGACACGCTCACCGGCGCATGGGGCATCACCGACGGAACGGAGGCGCAGGCCTCGATGGAGCAGTTGCTGGACGGCATGCACGCGCCGCTCTACGCGCTTGTCCATCCGCTCGTGTCGGCCTCGATCAACGCCAGCGAGCGCGACCGTTTCGGCGAGCGGGCCGACCGGCACCGGGCGTTCCTACGGCAGGTCGGCGCGTTCCGCGGGATGGACAATCCCGAAGCGCTGGTCCGCGACTACGACATCTGGTCGCAGGCGATCAAGATCGGTTTCACGGATCATCTGGCCAGGCCGCTGCCCAGTGACATCCATGCCTGGGATCTGGCAAGGGTGGTCGCGGTGGCCAGGATGGCCTACACCGCCGGCTACATCGAGGCCGACATGGCCTGGGATTATCTGGCGCGCGCGCTGCCGCTGGCGCAGAGCAAGTACCGCAACTGGCGTCAGTTCGGCGACGCCTACCTGACCGGCTGGACCTATTGGCAGGCCTGCGAGGATCTGGCCGAGCTGAAGAACGGCGGCGTCGACCGCCGCAAGGAGCTGCTGCGGCTGTGGCTTCGTCCGACCAGCCCGTGGCGGCGGGTCGCGCTGAACTCAGTTCCCGTCCGGGAGTGAGCGCAGGATGCCGCGGCCGTAGCGCTGGAATTGTGTGTCGTCGACCATGCCGAGGGAGTGCCGCTCGACGAGCAGCTCCCACTCCGAATATAACTGGGCCACACCGGGATCCGCGGGACCGCTGGCGCCGTCGGCGGAATCGCGGCGCACCGCGAAGTTCACCGCGCAGGTGACCCGCTCGGTGTCGGCGCGATCGGTGCCCGTGAAGTGCAATGTCAGATTGCCGTCGTGCACGTCCATGCCCGCTGCGGCGCGCGCCGCGCCGACCTCGCCGGGCGCGAGGGGGGGCGCGTCGGTGGTGCGTGCCCACACGACCGCCGGGATGGGCAGCTCATGGGCGTAGCGCGCGTCGTCGCCGATCGCGATGAACAGCAGTCGTCCCGTCGTTGCGGCGAGCAGGCCGGGGCCGTTGCCCGCTGGCGGGTGCGCGACGGCCACGGCCGTCTCCAGTACATACTCGTCTGGCGTCACGTAACGATGCAGAGCTGCTATCGCCGACTTGGCCTCGCGGCGCGGCGTCATCCTGCGGGTCGCCCGGCCCACGTCCGCCCGGGTAGGACCGTTCCTGCTCCAGGTGGGGGTGGGCGGGTGCAGATCGGGGGCCGCCACGTCGATGCGCTGGGTGGCCAGGATCTGCGTGTTGATCCGGTCGATGATCTCGGCGGCCGCGGGGACGTCGTGCTCGGCGATCAGCACCGGCAGCGGCGTACGGTCCGCGGGCACGCCGGTGAGCACGGGCGTCGGGTAACGCAGGTAGATCTCGATGACGACCGCGTCGTCCGCCCGCCGGTTCAGCCGGACCTTGAGCAGGTCCGAGACCGGAACGTCGAGTACGCGCTCGCCTTCGGACCCTGGACGCAGAACGATCAACCTTCCGCGACCGTGACGCACTATCGCTGTGGGTGTCCGTAGCTCGACTATGTCCATACCCCCTGCGCTCGTGTCGTATTTGCGGCGCTCCCGGGGCCCTTCGTGGTTACGTCGGCTGCCGCCTCGGTGCCCGTCGATCGCGCCGCTCTGTCTGATGAGGGGCGCTCCCGGGGTCCTTCGTGGTTACGCAAGCTACCGCCTCCGTGCCCGTCGCTCCCGCCGCGATGTTGTGTCGTCGCCCACGATAGGCCGAACATGCCATGATTGTTGCCACTTGGAGTAAGCGGACCGGAGAGATCGGGAACCACCGTCGTTCCCCGGCCGTTTACCTCTTTAACTGCACCTGCAGCCGAACTGTGCGATGTATCGACTAGACCGTACGCGGTACCGTGGCATGTCCGCATCCGAACCCCGCGGAACCGGACGCCCAGACGCATCGCAAGTACCGGAGACACCGGAAAGGACTGGCCGCCCCGGCCGACGCTCTATGAACCGCAAGACTGTGTTTCGCACCCTGGCCATAGTCTCGGGCATCTTGCTCGTGATCTATGCGTTCAGCTATTTCGGCAACGACACGCGCGGCTGGAAGAGCGTTGATACATCGGTTGCTCTCAGCCAGCTGAATGACAAGAGCAATGTTCAGAACGTTCAGATCGATGATCGCGAGCAGCAACTGCGCATCGAGCTGAAGAACGGCAACGACGCCACCGGCGGTCAAGCCAAGATCATCGCGAAATATCCGGGCGGCAGCGAAACCTCCGCGCAGATCTTCGACGCCGTCAAGAACTCCGGCGCCAGCTACAACACGGTGGTCAAGCAGGAGAGCTGGTTCACCCAGATCCTGCTGTTCGTATTGCCGATGGTGATCCTGCTCGGCCTGTTCGTCTTCGTGATGGCTCGCATGCAGGGCGGCGGCCGCGGCGGCATGATGGGCTTCGGCAAGTCCAAAGCCAAACAGCTGTCCAAGGACATGCCCAAGACCACGTTCGCCGACGTGGCCGGCGCGGACGAGGCGGTCGAAGAGCTCTACGAAATCAAGGACTTCCTGCAGAATCCGGTCCGCTACCAGGCCCTCGGCGCCAAGATCCCCAAGGGCGTCCTGCTCTACGGGCCGCCGGGTACCGGCAAAACCCTGCTGGCTCGCGCCGTCGCCGGCGAGGCCGGTGTGCCGTTCTTCACCATCTCCGGCTCGGACTTCGTGGAGATGTTCGTCGGTGTCGGCGCCTCCCGCGTGCGTGACCTGTTCGAGCAGGCCAAGCAGAACAGTCCTTGCATCATCTTCGTCGACGAGATCGACGCGGTCGGCCGCCAGCGCGGCGCCGGGCTCGGTGGCGGTCACGACGAGCGCGAGCAAACCCTCAACCAGTTGCTCGTCGAGATGGACGGCTTCGGCGACCGCACCGGCATCATCCTGATCGCCGCGACCAACCGCCCCGACATCCTCGACCCTGCGCTGCTGCGCCCCGGCCGGTTCGACCGGCAGATCCCGGTCAGCAATCCCGACCTGGCGGGCCGCCGCGCCATCCTGCGTGTGCACTCTCAGGGCAAGCCGATCTCGCCCGACGCGGACCTGGAAGGTCTGGCCAAGCGCACCGTCGGTATGTCCGGCGCCGACCTGGCCAACGTGATCAACGAGGCTGCCCTGCTCACCGCCCGCGAGCACGGCGCGGTGATCACCGGCGAACAGCTCGAGGAATCGGTGGACCGCGTAATCGGTGGACCGCGCCGCAAGAGCCGGATCATCAGCGAGCACGAGAAGAAGATCACCGCCTACCACGAGGGTGGCCACACTCTGGCTGCCTGGGCGATGCCGGACATCGAGCCCGTCTACAAGGTCACCATCCTGGCCCGCGGCCGCACCGGCGGCCACGCCATGACGGTGCCCGAGGATGACAAGGGCCTGATGACCCGCTCGGAGATGATCGCCCGCCTGGTCATGGCGATGGGTGGCCGCGCGGCCGAGGAACTGGTGTTCCACGAGCCGACCACCGGCGCCTCCTCCGACATCGACCAGGCCACCAAGATCTCGCGTGCGATGGTCACCGAGTACGGCATGAGCGCCCGCCTCGGCGCGGTCCGCTACGGCCAGGAGCAGGGCGATCCGTTCCTCGGCCGCTCGATGGGCATGGGCTCGGACTACTCGCATGAGGTTGCGGGCGCCATCGACGAGGAGGTGCGCAACCTGATCGAGGCCGCGCACACCGAGGCGTGGGCCATTCTCAACGAGTACCGCGACGTGCTCGACGTGTTGGCCACCGCGCTGCTGGAGCGAGAGACCTTGCACCGCAAGGATTTGGAGCAGATTCTCGCGTCGGTGGAGAAGCGCCCGCGGATCACCGCGTTCAACGACTTCGGCGACCGTGTCCCCTCGGACAAGCCGCCGGTGAAGACTCCGGGCGAGCTGGCCGCCGAGCGCGGTGAGTCGTGGCCGCCTGAGCCGGTCGCGAAGCCGTTGACCGCCGCCGCGCAGCGGGAGCCGCAACCCACCAACGGCTATCCGCCGCACGAGAGCGGATACGGCGGGCCGCCGCAATACGGCCGTCCGACGCCATCCGCCCCTGGATACCCGGCGCCACAGGCGCCTGCGCCGGCCTACCCGCGCCAAGGCACGCATGGTTCGCGGCCGGACTACGGTGCACCGGCGGGCTGGTCGGCCCCCGGCTGGCCGCCGCGGGACGAACCGCAGCAGCAGGGTCAGCCCGGCGGCCGGGTCGACGGGCAGCAACCGCAGCACGGATATCAACCGTGGGGTCCGCAGGGCGGACCGGAGGACGGCTACGAGCATGGTGGGTATGGCGACCATCCCGACTACGACCAACTCGGCCGCGCAAACTCGCACGGCGAGGGCGATAACGGCCAATGGGATGGACCGAACGGTCGGCACTGAGACCGAGGCGGCGTTCGCGGGTCCCTCCGTGGTTATGCAGGCCGCCGCCTCCGGGCCCGTCGCTCGCGCCGCTCTGTCTGATCGGCGGCGCTCCCGGAGCCCTTCGTGGTTACGCGGGCCGCTGCCTTCGGGCCCGTCGCTCGCGCCGCGGCTAGTGACGATTAGGCTCGACCATCGGGGTGTCGAGTTATTGTCGGCACCCGAGATTTTGGAGGTGTCCTCGATTGTCGGCCAACAATCACGGCGGTGGCCACACCCTCGCCCAGTCGGATGGCGCTGAACGCAACGGTGCCGACATCAGCGGGACCGAGCCGGAGATCGTCGCACTGGAAACCGGCAGGTCGTTCGACCAGGCCCGGGCCGAAGCCGCGATCCGGGAGTTGCTGATCGCCGTCGGCGAGGACCCGGAGCGGCCCGGTTTGCTCGAGACGCCCTCTCGCGTCGCGCGCGCGTACCGGGAAATGTTCGCCGGGCTCTACGTCGAGCCGGACTCGGTGCTCAATACCACTTTCGATGAGGGGCACCAGGAGTTGGTGCTGGTCCGCGACATTCCGATGTACTCCACCTGTGAACATCACCTGGTGTCGTTCCACGGCGTCGCCCATGTCGGCTACATCCCCGGTCCGCACGGCCGCGTCACCGGTTTGTCCAAGCTGGCCAGGCTGGTCGATCTGTATGCCAAGCGCCCCCAGGTGCAGGAGCGCCTGACCAGCCAGATCGCCGATGCGTTGATGCGCAAACTGGATCCGCGCGGCGCGATCGTCGTAGTCGAGGCCGAGCACCTGTGCATGGCGATGCGTGGCATCCGCAAGCCGGGTGCGAGCACCACCACCTCGGCGGTGCGCGGGCTGCTTCAGTCCAACGCCGCCTCGCGGGCCGAGGCGCTCGATCTCATCCTGCGGAAGTGAGCGGCCGGCGGTGTCTGGACTGAGGAGCGCAGCGACTGGAGCGACGAGGCAAGGCACCGTCACCGATGGCCCGCGTGCTGCCCGATCAGACGCCGTGAGTGCGGCCGAGGTGACCGGACGCAGGAGCGTCGGCGCGCGCGGCGGCCGCTCCTGCGTGGTGATGGGCGTGGTGAACGTCACCAGCGATTCGTTCTCCGATGGCGGCAGATACCTCGATCCGGAACTGGCCATCGCGCACGGCGTGGAGCTGTACCGGGCGGGCGCGGACATCATCGATGTCGGCGGCGAGTCGACCAGGCCGGGTGCGGTGCGGGTCGATCCGGCCGCCGAGGCCGCGCGGGTGACGCCGGTGATCCGCGGACTCGTCGCGGCGGGCGTGCCGACCAGCGTGGACACCATGCGTGCCGCGGTGGCGGAGGCTGCGATCGACGCCGGGGTGGCGGTGGTGAACGACGTCTCCGGTGGCCGTGCAGACCCCGACATGGTGAAGCTGGTGGCGTCCGCGGACGTCCCGTGGATTCTCATGCACTGGCGGGCGGGCGCCGACTACCGGCACACGGGTCCCGCCGACCACTATGACGACGTTGTCGCCGAGGTGCTGGCTGAGCTGACCGCCCAGGTGGACGTGGCCGTTGCCGCGGGTGTCGACCCGGCCCGGCTGATCCTCGACCCCGGACTCGGCTTCGCGAAGAACGCCGAACACAACTGGGCTCTGCTCGGCGCCCTGCCCGAACTCGTCTCGAACGGGCTGCCGATTCTGGTTGGCGCCTCGCGTAAGCGCTTCCTCGGCGCGCTGCTCGCCGATGACGCGGGGCCGCGTCCGCCGGATGGACGCGAAACAGCCACCGCGACCGTCTCGGCGCTGGCCGCACTGCACGGTGCGTGGGGAGTGCGCGTGCACGACGTGCGCGCCTCACTGGACGCTATCGCCGTTACCGCCGCATGGCAGAACGCCGCCCGGCGCCGATCCTCCGGGCACGATACCATCCGACCGAGTGCGCAAGGAGCTCACTGATGAGCAGATCGCCGGTCCACGCCGAAAACGCTGCGCCGCCGCTGGATTCGCCGATCCGGCGCGGCGCCGACCGGATCGAGCTGCGCGGCCTGCGCGCGTATGGGCACCACGGGGTGTTCGACCACGAGCGCCGCGACGGTCAGGAGTTCCTGGTCGATCTGACCGTGGGGGTGGATTTCGCTGTCGCCGCGGCCTCCGACGAACTGGTGGCCACTGTGGATTACGGCGCGCTGGCCGAGCGCGCCGTACGGATCATCCAGGGCCCGCCGCGCAACCTCATCGAGACCGTGGCGTCGGAGATCGCCGATGACGTGATGACCGATCCTCGGATCAGCTCGGTCGAGGTGGTGGTGCACAAGCCGTCCGCACCGATTCCGCATACCTTCGCCGACGTCCGGGTAGTCACCTCGCGTCACCGCGGGGAGCTCGCCGAATGAGTGACCGAAACCGTGGCCCGGCGTATCAGACGACCGTGTGTGGTACCCCGCGCTTCGCACGGGCAGTGTGCGGGCCCTGGGTGGCGGTGTCTTCCCTCGTCGCTCTGGTCGCTGCGCTCCCTCCGGTCCTCAGTCCGGACACCGCTGGCCCGCCCACAGGGCCGAGTGTCGTGGGGGCGTGCCGGTGAGCCGCGCCGTGTTGTCTATCGGTTCGAATCTGGGCGACCGGCTCGCGCATCTGCGCAGTGTCCTCGACGGGTTCGGGGATCGGGTGCTCGCCGTCTCCGCGGTGTATTCGACCGCGCCTTGGGGCGGCGTCGCGCAGGATGACTTCCTCAACGCTGTTGTGCTGGTGGATGACCCGGCATTCAGGTGTGCGGACTGGCTGCGCCGCGGTCAAGAGCTCGAGCAGGCCGCAGGCCGGGTCCGCGATGTGCGCTGGGGCGCGCGGACGCTCGACGTCGACGTGGTCTGGTGCGCCGAGCTCCGCGACGGCGAGCGGGTCGCCTGCCGCAGCGTCGATCCGAATCTGATCCTGCCGCATCCGCAGGCGCACCTTCGCGCCTTCGTGCTCGTCCCGTGGCTGGACGTAGCGCCGGACGCGATGCTCGAGGTCGATGGCGCGCAGCACCCGGTGGCGGACCTGCTGAACCGGCTCGATCCGGCCGAGCGTGCCGGCGTGCGCCGCACCGAGTTCTCCCTGACGGGTGCGGCGTCGTGAAACTGAAGCCGACCCGTGTCCTGGACCTTGTGGCGAACGTGCTTATCGCCGCGATCGTCGCGTGGGTCGCCACCAGGGTGGCCTATGACAGTTTCCCGCCGATCTCGACTTACGCGGGCGCCTCGCTGTATCCGGTGGCCGCCATCGAGGCTGTGCTCGCGTTTGTGATCCGGGCCAGGGTCAACGATGACGAGATCGGGGATGGCCGCCACCAGCTGCATCCGATCACCGCGGCCCGCGCCGTCGCGTTGGCCAAGGCGTCGCTGCAGGTGGGTTCGATCGCCGCAGGCGTCTGGCTCGGTTTCCTGTGCTGGGTGTTCCCGCAGCGCGGCAGGCTGCGCGCTGCGGCCGCCGACAGCCCCGGTGCGATCGTCGGGATGCTGGCGGGGGTGGCTTTGGTTGCTGCGGCCCTCTGGCTGGAGTACTGCTGCCGGGCTCCTGAGGATCCCACCGATGACCCAGCTACTACATAGCTAGTTTTGCTAACGGAATCACTGAACTGGATTCTGGGCGCGGCTCGCTGTTCAAGCTACCCTGACTGACATGGTTTCACCCTCCCGGAGCAGCACTTCCCGTCGACGGCGGGAAGAGGCGGGAAAATTGTTCATCGGCGTCTTGATTCTGCTCGGTCTGGTTGCCAGCGTTTTCCTGGTTTTCAGCGATAGTGTGCAGTTCGTACGGGTAGGTCTGGTCGCGGCGCTCTGGGCGGCGGCGATCGGCGCGCTGGCCGCGACGAAATACCGCAAGGAAGCGACGATCGATAAGGCCAAGGTCCGCGATCTGCAGACAGTCTACGAATTGCAGCTGGAGCGGGAGGTCACCGCGCGGCGCGAATACGAGCTCGGCCTGGAGGCGCGGGTGCGCGAGGAGGTGGGCGCGGACGCCGCCGAACTCGCGGCATTGCGCGCGGAGCTCAGCGTGCTCCGCCAGAGCCTGCAGCGGTTGTTCGACGGCGATCTGCCGATGGATCGCCCGGCGCTGCGCGCCGACTCGACCCGAATTCAGGAGCTGACCAGCTCGAGCGCGGAATCGACGAACAATAGCTCCGCGAATGCCGGAATGTGGTCGGTCTTCGCAGACCAGCAACCGCATAGCAGTGTCACGCCGGTCTTCGTCCCCGACCATCCCGAGCCGCCGCTGTTCGCCAGCCCCTTCGACGAGCCGGTCACCGCCGAGACCGCGATCGTCTCCCTCGAGGACGACGATGACGAGAGCACCGAGGGCGACGTCGATGACAACCGGTACGCGGAGCCGCGCGGGTGGGCCGACGCCTTCACCGAGGAGCCCGCCGACGAGCCGCCGACCCAGCCCGCGAAGCGAGCCGCCTCGCGTGCCAGTGAGCCCGCCCCGCGCCCTGATCCCGAGCCATGGCCGACCAGGGAGCCCACGGCCGGCGCATCGAGCGCGCGTAGACGCCGCAGGGCCGAGTCCGACGACACACCCTCGCGTCGACTCTCGGTGGCGGAGATCATGGCCAACCTGCAGTCCGAGGAGCGCGAACGGGACTGAAGCGCCCCTTGTCGGTGCACACCACTGCGTCCTAAATCACGGCGCCACCCCGTGGCATCGCCGAACCGCGTGCCGATATTCTCGGGACGTACCGTCCGGTACCCGCATGGCGGGACTGGAACGACATCGAGAGGACAACGTTGACCTCGAGAAGCGTAAATTCCGACAACGCGACTTCGGGCGACCGCGTTTCGAGCGACCTGCGAGCCGCCGCAAGCGGTGCTGTTTCGAGCGACCTGCAAGCAGTCGCAAGCGGTGCTGTTTCGAGCGACCTGCAAGCAGTCGCAAGCGGTGCTGTTTCGAGCGACCTGCAAGCAGTCGCAAGCGGTGCTGTTTCGAGCGACCTGCAAGCAGTCGCAAGCGGTGACCCCGCGCCCGCGCGCCTGACGGTGGGAATCGTCTCGGCGGGACGCGTGGGTTCGGCACTGGGAGCGGCACTAGAGCGCGTCGGGCATGTGGTGTTCGGCGTTGCCGCGATTTCCGATGCCTCGGTGCGGCGCGCGCGGACCCGGCTACCCGACTCGGAGATCTTGCCGATCGAAGAGGTGGCCACCCGCAGCGAGCTGCTGTTGCTCGCCGTTCCCGACTCCGAGCTGGCCGGTCTGGTCCGCGGCTTGGCCGAGACCGGCGTCGTTCGACCGGGCACCATCGTCGCGCACACCTCCGGCGCGAACGGAGTCGGTGTGCTCGCGCCGCTTGCCGAGGTCGGCGCGCTTCCACTGGCGATCCATCCCGCGATGACCTTCACCGGTCACGACGAAGACATGACGCGTTTGGGCAACGCCTGTTTCGGTGTCACTGCCGCCGACGAGGTGGGCTACGCCATCGCGCAGTCGCTCGTGATCGAGATGGGCGGCGAGCCGGTACGCGTGCCGGAGGAGAACCGCGCTCTGTACCACGCCGCGCTCGCGCATGGCAGTAATCACCTGGTCACGGTGATTGTCGACGCGCTGGCAGCGCTGCGCGTAGCGCTGGACGGCCCCGGCTTGCTCGGCCAGCAGATCGTCGACGACCAGCCGAACGGCCTTGCCGAGCGTCTGCTCGCCCCACTTGCCTCGGCGGCGCTGGAGAATGCGTTGCGCCGCGGCCAGGCCGCGCTGACCGGTCCGGTAGCCCGAGGCGACGCCGACGCCGTGGCCGCGCACCTGGCCGCGCTCGCGTCCGTCGACCCGCGTATCGCCGCAGGCTACCGCGCGCTGTCGCTGCGCACCGCGGAACGGGCCGGCGCCACCCGCGCCGTCATCGAGCTGCTGGAAGGACGCTGATGTTCGACCCGAAATTGCGTGGCGCCTACCGGCCGGGTGAGCTGACCGTGCACCACGATCCCGCCGTGCTCACCGCAGTGTCCAACGCCCTGCGCGGCGTCGGCCGCACCATCGCGCTGGTCCCGACCATGGGTGCACTGCACGATGGCCATCTGGAGATCGTGCGGCTGGCCAAGCGGACAAACCAGGTCGTCGTCGTGTCGATCTTCGTGAACCCGTTACAGTTCGGCGCGAACGAGGACTTGGACAAGTACCCGCGCACCCTGGACGCCGACGTCGAGTTGCTGCGCGCGGAGGGCGTCGAGCTGGTGTTCGCGCCGAGCGTGTCCGATATGTACCCGGACGGGCCGCGCACCGCGGTGCACCCCGGTCCGATCGGCGCCGAACTGGAGGGCGCGAGCCGCCCGACCCATTTCGCGGGCATGCTGACCGTGGTTGCCAAGCTGCTGCAGATCGCGCGTCCGACCGAGGCGTTCTTCGGTGAAAAGGACTATCAGCAGCTCACGCTGATCCGGCAGATGGTCCGCGATCTGAACTTCGACGTGAAGATCACTCCGGTGGTCACCGTGCGCGAGCCGGACGGCCTCGCCCTGTCCTCGCGCAACCGCTACCTCGACGCGGCGCAGCGGGAATCGGCGCTCGCACTGTCTGCGGCGCTGTCGGCAGGCAAGCACGCGGGCGGTCTTGGTGCGGACGCGGTGCTCGCCGCCGCACGCCGGGTGCTCGATGCCGCTACCGGCGTCGACCTCGACTACCTGGTGCTGCGCTCGGCCGCCCTCGGCCCCGCACCGGCCACCGGCAACGCCAGGTTGCTGATCGCGGCGAAGGTTGGAGCCACCCGACTCATCGACAACATCGCCGTCACCCTCGGCGCCCCGATCGATGGCCACCCCAATGTCTCAGGTTCGCGTTCCGTGGACACTTCTCAGTTTGCTCCGGCGGCGTCCGATCCCGCCCTGCTCCCACCCGTGAATTAGAAAGGGCGACGCAATGCTGCGCACCATGATGAAGTCGAAGATCCACCGCGCTACCGTGACGCACGCCGACCTGCACTACGTCGGCTCGGTCACCGTGGACCGGGACCTGCTCGACGCCGCCGATCTGTTGGAGGGCGAGCAGGTGTGCATCGTCGACATCGATAACGGCGCTCGGCTGGAGACCTACGTCATCGCGGGTGAGCGTGGCTCGGGCGTGATCGGGATCAACGGGGCTGCAGCCCATCTGGTCCATCCCGGCGATCTGGTTATCCTGATCGCATACGGTCAGATGAACGAGCAGGAACTCGCGGAATACGACCCGAAAGTCGTGTTCGTAGACGAGCGCAACTGCCTGGTCGAGCTGGGTTCGGACCCGGCGCACGCGCCGGAGGGCTCGGGGCTGACCTCGCCGCGCTCCCTGTCCTTCGTGTGACGGCGGACGGACCGGGAATGCTGCTGACCATCGACGTCCGCAACACCAGTATCGAGCTCGGTCTGTTCTCGGGCAGCGGCGCGCATTCGAAATTGGTGCGGCACTGGCGGATCCATACCAATCCGCTGCTGACCGCCGATGAATTCGCCATGCAGGTGCGTGGGCTGGTCGGTGCGCAGCTGGACGAGGTGATCGGCGTTTCCGCGCTCTCGACGGTGCCGCCTGTGCTGCGCGAATTGCGCGGCATGCTCGGTCAGTATTGGGGCCACGTTCCGCACGTGCTGGTGGAACCCGGTGTGCGCACGGGTATTCCGCTGCTGGTGGACAATCCGAAAGAGGTCGGCGCGGACCGCATCGTGAACTGCCTCGCCGCCTATCAGCGTTACACCTCGCCTGCGATCGTCGTCGATTTCGGCACGGCGATCTGTGTGGATCTGGTGTCGAAGAAAGGCGAGTTCCTCGGCGGCATCATCGCGCCCGGCGTGGAGATTTCCACCGAGGCGCTGGTGGAACGAAGCGCGCTGCGCCGTGCCGAGTTGGCCAGGCCGCGTTCGGTGCTGGGGAAGAACAGCATGGAATGCATGCAGTCCGGTGCGGTATTCGGTTTCGCCGGGCTGGTGGACGGCCTGATCGATCGGATTCGCGACGAATTCGACGCGTTCGCGGGCGACGACGTCGCGGTGGTGGCGACCGGCGCGACCGCGCCACTGATCGTCCCGGAATCCGAGACGATCGAGGACCATGATCCGCATCTCACGCTGACCGGCCTTCGGCTTGTATACGAACGCAACCAGCGCCGCAAGGGAAGTGTCTGATATGCGCGGTGTTGGATTTGTCGCATCCCGGGTGCTTGCCCATACTGCGCCGTGTTCTGTTAAGCTCACGTCCGTGTATTTCCGCGTGAGCACCCAGGAGTGTTGTCGAGGCTGACATTGCCTCGACCGATCGAGGCTGAGTACCTGCCCTCGACCGATACCAGCTCCTGGAGATTCGCTCATGCGTTCTTCTGTTCTTTCCCTTTCTTCCGCGCGTGACGGTTTCTCGGCCACTCCACCAGTGGAGCGCTCGGTGGCGCCTGCACTGCCGACTCGGCTGCGTCCGGCCGATTTGCTGCGGCTGACCGACGAAGGCGCGGAGGATGTGCTGGCCGGCCGCTTCGACCATCTGCTTCCCGCGAACGGTATTTGGCCGGCCGACGAGCGGTGGGCGACCAGATTGCTCACCGACGACGAAGTCGATGTCTGGCTGATCAGCTGGACGCCGGGCAAGTCCACCGAACTGCACGACCATGCCGGATCGCTCGGCGCGCTGACCGTGCTCAGCGGCGCTCTCTCCGAATACCGCTGGAATGGAACGGGATTGCGCCACCGCACACTCACGGCAGGTGATCAGGCGTCGTTCCCGATCGGCTGGGTGCATGACGTGATGCGCGCGCCAACGGCCGCCGCCGCCGAATCCGCGGGCCCGCTCGATCCGACGCTCAGCGTCCATGCCTATTCCCCGCCGCTCACCGCCATGTCCTATTACGAGGTCACCGGCCACGGAACCCTGCGGCGCACCCGAACTGTTCTCACCGATCAGCCCGAAGGTGATATGTAATGACCCGTTTGACCGTTGACCAGATGCTGGAGAACGCACGGGCCCAGCTGACTCGGATCTACGCCTTCGAATTGCCGCGCGCGCTCGCCAGGGGCGCAATTCTGGTGGACATCCGTCCGCAGGCGCTGCGCGGGCGCGAGGGCACCCTACCCGGCGCCTTGGTGATCGAGCGCAATGTCCTGGAATGGCGGCTCGATCCCGCCAGTTCCGCCAGGCTGGCCTTGGCCGCGGATCACGACGTGGAGTGGATCGTCGTCTGCTCGGAGGGCTTTACCTCCAGCCTGGCCGCCGCCGCCCTGCAACAACTCGGACTGCACCGGGCAACCGACCTGGTCGGGGGCTATCAGGCATTGAAGGCGGCAGGGCTGCTGAACGTCGCCGTGCGTGCACCGCACTTCGTGCGCGAGGCCGACGCACTCGCCTCGCTGTAAATCACTCGGTCACTTCCATCTCGAATTAGCCGGGCGTCCAGGTGTTTTCGGGCACCGATCGATGCGTTCCCGCGATTTCGGGTGTCGACCGTAGCTGGGGCGGGCCCGCACTTCGTCGCGCAACCGATACCGATTCGTTACTCCCGCGTAGAGATCGGGCGGCGCGCAAAACGGTTTCCGGTGCACGCTAGGGTTGTTCGATGTGAGCACCCCCAACTCTGCCTCCCCCCGCGGATCTACGTCGGATTCGCGGCCTGCCGTGGCGCTCGACGCCGACGACGCCCCGGAGCAGACACGGATTCGCCGCGAGAAGCGGGAGCGGCTGCTCGCGGCCGGTGGTGAGGCCTATCCGGTGGTCGTGCCGCGCACGCATACCCTGGCCGAAATTCGGGCCGCATATCCCGACCTGGTTGCGGACACCGCTACCGGGCAGCAGGTGGGTGTCGCCGGACGCGTCATATTCATGCGCAATACCGGCAAGTTGTGTTTTGCGACCTTGCAAGAGGGCGATGGCACCAAGCTGCAGGCGATGATCAGCCTGAACGGTGTCGGCGCGGACTCTCTTGCCGCATGGAAGGCCGATGTAGACCTCGGTGACTTCGTTTTCGTGCAGGGCGAGGTGATCTCCTCCCGGACCGGGGAGTTGAGCGTTATGGCCGATTCCTGGTTCATGGCAGCCAAGGCACTGCGGCCGCTGCCGGTGGCGCACAAGGAGATGAACGAGGAGTCGCGGGTCAGGCAGCGCTACGTCGATCTGATCGTCCGCCCTGAGGCCAGGGAAATGGCGCGCACTCGAATCGCCGTGGTCCGCGCGCTGCGCAATGCGCTGGAGCGCAGAGAATTCCTCGAGGTGGAGACGCCTATGCTGCAGACGCTGCACGGCGGAGCGGCGGCCAGGCCGTTCGTTACTCATTCCAACTCACTCGATATGCAGCTCTACCTGCGCATCGCGCCCGAGCTGTTCCTGAAGCGCTGCGTGGTCGGCGGCTTGGAGCGGGTCTTCGAGATCAACCGGAACTTCCGCAACGAGGGCGCGGACTCCACGCATTCCCCCGAGTTCGCGATGCTGGAGACCTACCAGGCGTACGGCACCTATGACGACTCGGCGACGATGATCCGGGAATTGGTGCAGGAAGTGGCCCAGGAGGTGTTCGGAACACAGGTGGTCACGCTCGCCGACGGAACCGAATACGATCTGCGCGGGGAGTGGGCGACCGTCGAGATGTATCCCTCCCTGTCGGATGCACTGGGTGTCGCCGTCACCCCGGATACTTCGGTTGTCGAATTACTGGCACTTGCTGATCGGGTCGGTCTGGAAATTCCGGAGGACAAGGGCTACGGCCACGGGAAACTTGTCGAGGAACTGTGGGAACACCAGTATGGCGACAAGCTGTACGCGCCGACTTTCGTGCGGAACTTCCCAGTGGAGACTTCGCCGCTGACCAGGCAGCATCGCAGCGAAGCAGGCGTCACCGAGAAGTGGGATCTCTATGTGCGTGGCTTCGAGTTGGCCACGGGCTATTCGGAGTTGGTCGACCCGGTGATCCAGCGCGAGCGGTTCGTGGATCAGGCTCGGCTTGCCGCACAGGGTGACGACGAGGCGATGGCACTGGATGAGGACTTCCTCGCCGCGATGGAGCACGGCATGCCGCCGACCACCGGAACCGGTATGGGAATCGATCGGTTGTTGATGGCGCTGACGGGATTGGGAATCCGAGAAACGATACTGTTCCCAATTGTGCGTCCGGTCACTCGCTGATCACTGGATTGCAAAGTAGCGGCTCCGTCTTGGAATTTCCGGAATTCGAGGTATTCTTGCCTCGGGTAATCGGCCTAGTATGCGGGTCGCACGATTTCGAGAGGACGTTCATCTCATGGCAAAGAAGGTCACCGTTAGCCTGATCGACGATGTCGACGGTGAGTCCATCGCAGACGAGACCATCGAGTTTGCGATCGACGGTGTGTCGTACGAGATCGACTTGTCGACGGCAAATGCGTCAAAGCTGCGCGACGGTCTGGAAGAGTGGGTTTCGAATGCGCGTCGGGTGAGTGGTCGGCGCAGGGTCAAGGCCGCCGCGGCCGCGGCGGGTACACCGAAGAGTCGGGTCTCCATCGACCGGGAACAAAGCGCCGCAATTCGCGAGTGGGCGCGCCGTAATGGACACAAGGTGTCTGCGCGGGGCCGCATCTCCGCCGACATCACCGACGCGTACAACAAGGCCGCGAAGGGATAGTTGTATTTTTTCGGCCGCCGTCCCGGCGAATCGTGCGACGTCGGGGCGGCGGTCTTGTTCGTGATAGGGCTTCGATATAGCTGCACGACCGGATGGCACTGTGGCCCATGATGGCGGACGATCGATCTTGCCCGCGGTAACCGAACGCGGCACCATGGAAACGTGCGACGGTCACTGGCGGTATGGAGAGGCGAGGTATCGACGCAGTGACAGGATTCGTCGGATCATTCTTGCGGTTCACCGATGACACGGGTCGCCAGCAGGAGTTCCCCCTCACGCCCGAGCACGGACGCGTCACGATCGGCCGTTCCCAGCATGCCGATCTCGCTCTGAGCTGGGACGCGGAGGTCTCCCGTCTGCACGCCGCTGTCGAGTACCTGGGCGCGCACTGGACCATCGTCGACGACGGCCTTTCCCGCAACGGCACTTTCGTGAACGGCGACCGACTGGTCGGCAGGCGCAGGCTGATGGCGGGAGACGTCATCCGGGTCGGCACATCGCGCGTTTCCTTTCACGATTTCGGCGGCGTCCCCGACGACATCACGCGCGTCTCGACCGGCTCGATTCCCACGGCCCGATCGCTCACCGAGACCCAGCGTTCGGTGCTGATTGCGCTGTGCCGCCCATACAAGCACGGCGCGGGTTTCGCCACCCCCGCCTCCAATCAGCAGATCGCTGAAGAGTTGTTCCTCAGCGTCGATGCGATCAAGACCCACCTGCGCGCGCTGTTCGCCAAATTCGGCGTGGAAAATCTGCCACAGAACCAGAAACGCGTACGCCTGGCAGAACTGGCCATGCAGAGCGGTCTCATTTCCGATCGGGATCTGTGAGACATCTCCCGTAGACGCTCGCACAGCCGGTCGAGCTTTTCGACCATGGCGGCCGGCAGGGAAAGCGGCTTGACTCGGAACAAGCAACCGGAGCGATATATCGACTCCGGTCCGTTCCGGGCAGGAGGAAGTCATGACGGCCGCACGTCTCGCCGCACTGGTGGTTGCCACGCTGGCGACGGGCCTGATCGCAGGCCTTTTCTATGGATACGCCAATTCGGTGATGCCCGCGCTCGGACGCGCCGACGATCGCGCCATGATCGACGTGATGCAGAAGATCAACCTGGTGATCATCAATCCCTGGTTCATGATCGGGTTTCTCGGCACCGTCGGGTTCACGATCCTGGCCGCGGGGCTGCATCTGGGCAAGGAGCATCGGACCACGCTGATCTGGATCGTGGCGGCGCTGGTGCTCAACGTGATCGCCTTCGCGGTGACCTCCGGGTTGAACGTCCCGCTGAACGACCAGCTGGCCGCGGCGGGCGATCCCGCGTCCAGCATCGACCTCGTCGCGGTCCGCGCCGATTTCGAGACCGCCTGGGTTCGTTGGAACATCGTCCGTGCCGTGTTCCACAGCCTGGCCTTCCTGGTGCTGTGCGGAGCGCTGTTCGTGGCGGGCATCCAGCAGGGCAGGTCGACGGTGGCAGAAAGCGTGGCAGGCCGGCACGCGGCGCAGGGGCACCCTGATCAGGTCGGTACATCAGCGCACTACCAGAACTAGTTTTACGAACAACACGCCGGAATCGGCCCCGCCTCGGACACGCTCTGCGGTAGCTTCCTGGAACCCCACCCTTCCAGATCTGGAGGCTAATGTGCGGCGTGTCTCGGGCTTTTCATTACTGATCGTCCTGCTCGCCGCGCTTTGCGCCGGCACGGCGGGTTCGGCGCACGCGGATCGATATCCGGTCGTCTACAACTTCTTCGAGGGCCTCCCGGCAGAGCTGGCGCATCCGGGCGGTTCGCTGCCCGGCACCAACGATTGGTCCTGCCGGCCGAGTGCGGCGCACCCGAACCCCGTGGTTCTCGCGCACGGTACCGGCGGTGGCGCACAGACGAATTGGGGCGTGTATGCGCCGTTGCTCGCCAACGAGGGCTACTGTGTCTTCTCGGCCACCTACGGCGCCTACGACCTGCCCTGGCCCATTTCCGCTATCGGCGGGATGCTTCCGATCGAGCAGAGCGCACCGCAGTTCGCCGCCTTCGTGCGGCGGGTGCTCGCTACCACCGGGGCGGCAAAGGTCGATATCGTCGCCCACTCCCAGGGCAACTTCATCGGCAACTACTTCGTCAAGCGACTCGGCGGAGCGGTCGAGGTGGACAAACTGGTCGGATTGGCTCCGCCGTGGCTGGGCTCGAACGCCGGGGGTTTGGCCGAGCTGGCCGAGTACAGCGCACGCATGGGCGCGAAACCAGCCTTCGACGCGCTCACCGGGTTGGTGTGTCAGGCCTGCCGACAGGCGGTCCGTGGATCGGACTTCGTGCGCGCGCTGAACGAGGATGGCGTCTACCACCCGAGCGTGACCTACACGAACATCGCGACCGGACTGGACGAGTCGGTGGTGCCCTACACCGCCGGGCTGGTTCCCGGACCGAACGTGACGAATATCGTCGTCCAGGACGGCTGCGCCACGGACCACTCCGAGCACTTGGCCATCGCGAGCAGCCCGAGGGCTGCCGCGTACATGCTCAACGCGCTCGACCCGGCGCATCCGCGCCCGGTGCCCTGTGTTTACGTCGCGCCGTTCACCGGGTGAGCGGCCGTGGTCGGCGGGATGACGCGGGCAGCGGTCATCGGACACCGCTGTTCGCTGAGGGCAAAACCTGGTCGGAAACGAATCGCGCAATCCTCACGTTATGAGTGAATGACCATGCTGTCGTCGGTCGACAATAGGGTAGACCGGCGACAGCGAAATCCTCCGCCAACTAGAGTGGAGGCGGGGGCCACGACCCCCGGGCTTCATGGCAGGCTGACGCCCACGGTTGTTACACAGCACACTGCGGCGTCTGTTGCCAGAATGTCGGAGCAGGAGAGTGAGGGAGCGATGTTCGAGAGGTTCACCGACCGCGCGAGGCGTGTCGTTGTCCTGGCCCAAGAAGAGGCCCGGATGCTCAACCACAACTACATCGGCACCGAGCACATCCTGCTGGGGCTGATTCACGAGGGTGAGGGCGTCGCGGCCAAGTCGCTCGAGTCGCTCGGCATTTCGCTGGAAGGCGTGCGCAGCCAGGTGGAGGAGATCATCGGCCAGGGCCAGCAGGCCCCGTCCGGTCACATCCCGTTCACCCCGCGCGCCAAGAAGGTGCTGGAGCTGAGCCTTCGCGAGGCGCTGCAGCTCGGCCACAACTACATCGGCACGGAGCACATCCTGCTCGGCCTCATCCGCGAGGGCGAGGGTGTGGCGGCTCAGGTGCTGGTGAAGCTGGGTGCCGATCTGAACCGCGTGCGCCAGCAGGTCATCCAGCTGCTGTCCGGGTACCAGGGCAAGGAGCCGGTCGAGTCCGGTTCGCGCGGTGAGGCGGGCACCCCGTCCACCTCGCTGGTGCTCGACCAGTTCGGCCGAAATCTGACCCAGGCCGCGCTGGAGGGCAAACTCGACCCGGTCATCGGCCGCTCGAAGGAGATCGAGCGGGTCATGCAGGTGCTCAGTCGCCGCACCAAGAACAACCCGGTGCTGATCGGCGAGCCCGGTGTCGGCAAGACCGCCGTGGTCGAGGGCCTCGCGCAGGCCATCGTCAACGGTGAGGTGCCCGAGACGCTGAAGGACAAGCAGCTCTACACCCTCGACCTGGGTTCCCTGGTCGCGGGCAGCCGCTACCGCGGTGACTTCGAAGAGCGCCTGAAGAAGGTGCTCAAGGAGATCAACACCCGCGGCGACATCATCCTGTTCATCGACGAGCTGCACACGCTGGTCGGTGCGGGTGCCGCCGAGGGCGCCATCGACGCCGCATCCATCCTGAAGCCGAAGCTGGCCCGTGGCGAGCTGCAGACCATCGGTGCGACCACCCTCGATGAGTACCGCAAGTACATCGAGAAGGACGCCGCCTTGGAGCGCCGGTTCCAACCGGTCCAGGTTGGCGAGCCGACCGTCGAGCACACCATCAACATCCTCAAGGGACTGCGCGACCGCTACGAGGCGCACCACCGGGTATCCATCACCGATGGCGCGCTGGTCGCGGCCGCGACGTTGGCCGACCGCTACATCAACGACCGGTTCTTGCCGGACAAGGCGATCGACCTGATCGACGAGGCGGGCGCTCGGATGCGCATCCGCAGGATGACCGCTCCGCCGGACCTGCGCGAGTTCGACGACAAGATCGCCGAGGCGCGCCGGGAGAAGGAGTCCGCGATCGACGCGCAGGACTTCGAGAAGGCCGCGCGGCTGCGCGACAAGGAGAAGCAGCTCGTCGCCAAGCGGGCCGAGCGCGAAAAGCAATGGCGCTCGGGTGATCTGGACGTCGTGGCCGAGGTCGACGACGAGCAGATCGCCGAGGTGCTCGCCAACTGGACCGGTATCCCGGTGTTCAAGCTCACCGAGGAGGAGACCACCCGTCTGCTCCGGATGGAGGACGAGCTGCACAAGCGGATCATCGGCCAGGAGGATGCCGTCAAGGCGGTCTCCAAGGCGATCCGCCGCACTCGCGCCGGCCTGAAGGATCCGAAGCGGCCGTCCGGCTCGTTCATCTTCGCCGGTCCGTCCGGTGTCGGTAAGACGGAGCTGTCCAAGGCGCTGGCGAACTTCCTGTTCGGCGACGACGACGCGCTCATCCAGATCGACATGGGCGAGTTCCACGACCGCTTCACCGCGTCGCGGCTGTTCGGTGCGCCTCCCGGGTACGTCGGCTACGAAGAGGGCGGCCAGCTCACCGAAAAGGTGCGCCGCAAGCCGTTCTCCGTGGTTCTGTTCGACGAGATCGAAAAGGCACACCAAGAGATCTACAACACTCTGTTGCAGGTTCTCGAGGATGGTCGTCTCACCGACGGCCAGGGTCGCACGGTCGACTTCAAGAACACCGTGCTGATCTTCACCTCGAACCTGGGTACCTCGGACATCTCCAAGGCCGTTGGACTGGGCTTCACCCAGAGCAATGCCGAGGGCTCGAACTATGAGCGGATGAAGCTCAAGGTCAACGACGAGCTGAAGAAGCACTTCCGCCCCGAGTTCCTCAACCGCATCGACGACGTGATCGTCTTCCACCAGCTCACGACCGACCAGATCGTGCAGATGGTGGACCTGATGATCGGCCGCGTCGGCAGGCAGCTGAAGAACAAGGACATGGAGATCGAGCTGGCTCCGCAGGGCAAGGCGCTGCTGGCCAAGCGCGGCTTCGACCCCGTGCTCGGTGCCAGGCCGCTGCGCCGGACCATCCAGCGCGAGATCGAAGACCAGCTCTCGGAGAAGATCCTCTTCGGCGAGATCGGTCCCGGACAGACCATCGTGGTCGATGTCGAGGGCTGGGACGGCGAAGGTTCCGGCGAGGACGCCAAGTTCACCTTCACCGGCAAGGCGAAGTTGACCAAGGCTCCCACCGAGGAGAAGCCCGAAGTCGTGCTGACCGGCGCGGCCGAAGGCTCCGCCGAGGCCGCCTCGGGCGAGTAAATCACAACGGAAAGGCCCGTGTACACCGACATCCGGTGTGCACGGGCTTTTCTGTGTTCTGGCGCTGAAATTCTGCGGCCCGGCCTCGAATCCTGCGCAACTCACCCGCCGAGAACGTTCGTGCGCAGTCGTACTGTCGTGCTGACAGCGGCGGCGAGCGCGGGTAAGGGCGCTGGGGTGTAGACGGTGTGTCCGCGAGCAGGATGTCCGATGGCCCTGCTGATCAGCGGCGCGTGCGGCGCGGACCCATTCGGTTCCCGAACGCGGACGACCAGGGATGCCACGCCTGTCGTAGCGGTCGGCCAGGACGCTCACGGCTTCGGGGTGAGTGAAAATATTCATGCTCAAAAACTGCGCCGCGCGGCATCGGTCGCGCGTGGTTACTTGCGATACGCCTGGACGCGTAGGTCAGCTGCCCGGAACAGCGCTGTTCGCAACGGTTTACCCAATACTTGCCGAGAAGGCTGTCCGCTCACCGGTGTGCGATTGCTGGAATATTGCCCGCTGTACGCGGTCGGCTCCGCTCTGCGCAGATTCTATTGCCACCCCGGCCGGACCAGCCCGGATTCGTAGGCCATCACCACCAGCTGGGTCCGATCGCGGGCATCGAGCTTGGTGAGAATACGGCCGACGTGGGTGCGCGCGGTGGCCGGGCTCATGAAGAGGCGTTCGCCGATCTCCCCGTTGGTCAGGCCCTCGGCGACCAGGGTCATCACCTCGCGCTCGCGGTCGATGAGTTCGGACAGGGTGGCCTGCGGCGGTGTCTTCGCGCGCGCGGAGAATTCCGCGATCAGCCTGCGGGTGACGCCGGGGGACAAGAGGGCGTCGCCCGCCGCGACCACGCGGACCGCGCGCACCAGGTCGGCCGGTTCGGTGTGTTTGACCAGGAACCCCGTCGCGCCGGAGCGCATCGCCTCGAAGACGTATTCGTCGAGTTCGAACGTGGTCAGCACGACCACACGCACGTCGGTCGACCTGGGGTCCTCGGCGATCATGCGGGTGGCGGCCAGGCCGTCCAGGATCGGCATGCGGATGTCCATCAGTACCACGTCGGGCCGGAGGCTGCGGGTCAGCCGCACGGCTTGTTCGCCGTTGTCCGCCTCGCCGACCACCTCGATGCCGTCCTGTGCGTCCAGCAGCGCGACGAAACCGCCGCGCACCAGTGCCTGGTCGTCGGCCACCAGTACCCGGATGCTCGCCGTGGCGTCGGACTGCCCAGCCATGGCCTCCAGCCGCGCGCTCTCGTGATGGTCGTGCATCGAAGCCTCCTCCGTCATCGGCCGGTCGGTTCGTGCTTCCCGGCGCCGCCAGAGGCGGTCGGCTGCTCGGCGGCGGTTTGCTCAGCGGGGTCGCTCGGCTCCGTCGTGCCTGACTCCACCGCACGCGCGGGCAGCCGGGCAGCGACCCGGAATCCGCCGCTGGGGCGTGGGCCTGCCGTGAGCGCGCCACCGAGTGCGTGCGCCCGCTCCCGCATGCCGATGATGCCGTTTCCTCCGCTCGTGCCGAACCGCGACGGTGTACCTGTCGGCCGGGTGTTGTCGACGGTGATGTCGACCGAGTCCGTGGCGTAGCGCACGGTCACCGTGGCATCGGCGCCGGGCGCGTGCCGCAGCACGTTGGTCAGCGACTCCTGGATGATCCGTGCCGCCGCCACATCGATGACGCTGGGCAGCTGCTGCGGGGTGCCGAGCACCCGGGCACCTACCGTCCGTCCGGTCGCGCGGGCGCGCTGAAGCAGCTCGTCCAAGTCACAGATGCTCGGCGCGGGAGCATGCGGCGCACGCTCGGGTTCGGCGGTTTTGTCGACCTGTTCGGGCCGGCCGTTGTCGGTCGACCCCTGTTCGCTCGCAGGCGAATTGCGTCCGTTGTGCTCGGTCCCCCGCCGGTTCCGCCGAGGGCGCGGGCCCTCGTCGGCGGCGGCCTCGAGCTCAGACGGGGCGACCGCGTTACCGGAGCGAATCGTATGCAGGAGGGCGTGCACCTCGGCAAGTGCGTCGCGGCTCGCGGTCTTGATCGCGGCCAGCGCCGACTCCGCCTGCTCCGGTTTCTTGTCGAGCAGTTCCAGTGCCACCGAGGACTGCACGTTGATCAGCGAAAGACTGTGCGCCAGAACGTCATGCAGCTCGCGCGCGATGGCGAAGCGCTCCTCGCTGGCCCGCCGTTCCCGCTGCGCCTCCTCATCCCTGCGTGCGGCCTCGGCCCGCTGCCGGCGCGCGACGAGCACCGCCTTACGCTGCCGAATCCCTTCGGCCACCGAGAGCAGCACGGCCAGCCATGCCATCAGCGCGAATATCTGCCACATATCGGCCGGCCTGCCGAGCAGCGCGGGCAGCGGCCAGACCAGGGCCAGGTAGCCGAGTGGGATGAGCGGGTAGGTCCACCACCGGGATCCGATGCTCGCCGCGGTGAGGAACGCGATAATCAGCGAGACGAAGATCGGTCCGTACCCGTAGCCGCGCAGGAAGTACGCCAGGCACGCGGCGAGGACGACGACCAATACCGGCATCGGCTGTGCCCGCCGCCAGACCAGCGCCACCGGCCCGGCGAGCAGCAGCAGGTAACCGAGAACATCGAGGGAGTGCGCCCCCATCTGCCGCGTGTTCGCGAACGTGCCCCCGACCAGCTGAATCGCGGCTACAACAAGCGCGACCCCCCAGTCCCGGCCGACCGAGCTCCGATCCGTCATCCCTGCCACCCGCACCCACGTAGCCTATGCGGCTGAACAATGATTCGACGTCCGCCTCGGAACGTATTTCGCGGATATAGGACGATCCGCATCGGGCGGATCGGATCCGCGCGGACGGAATTCTGTCGCCGTTGCCGCATTTGCTACCGGCTGCCGCGTCCGTCGGCCGCGCGCGGCGGTGCCTGTCGGTGTCGATACGTACGCCGAACGTCGCCCCGCTACGGATGTATGAACCATGGTCGGCGGCGGATTCTCAGAACATGACAGATTCGATCGTGGTCACCCGAGGGCTGACGAAACGCTACGGCGCGCACACCGCCGTCGACGGCGTGAGCATGAACGTCGCCTCTGGGCAGATCTACGGATTCCTCGGTCCGAACGGCGCGGGCAAGACAACTACGCTGCGCATGCTGGTCGGGCTGCTCCGTCCGAGCGACGGCACGGCCACAGTGGCGGGGCACCGCCCTGGTGATCCCGCGGTGGTCCGCCGGATCGGCGTGCTGATCGAGGGCCCCGGCTTCTATCCCTACCTGTCCGGTCGGGACAACTTGCGGGTGCTGGCGAACTACCGCGGCCTCGACCGAGCCGCGGTGACGTACGCGCTGGACCGGGTCGGGCTGGCGCCGCGTGCTGACGACAAATTTCGCACCTATTCGCTGGGCATGAAGCAGCGGCTCGGAGTTGGTGCGGCGCTGCTCGGCGGGCCCGATCTGCTCATCCTGGACGAGCCGACCAACGGCCTCGACCCGGCGGGCATGGCCGAGATGCGGGAGCTGATCACCGATCTCGCCGCTGACGGCCACACGGTGCTGCTGTCGAGCCATATGCTCAGCGAGGTGCAGGAGATCTGTGACCGCGTCGGCGTGATCTCGCAGGGCAAGCTGCTGGTCGAGGCCGCGGTCGCCGAACTGCGGGGCGCTTCGTCGCTGCTGCTGCGGGCCGAACCCCTGGAAGTGGCGTTTCCCGCGGTGCGCAGGGTGGTCGGCGCGCATTCGGCGCTGCTGACCGCGCATCGCATCCGGATCGAGTCGGACACCGCGACCGCACCGGCGGTGGCGCGTGCCGTCGTGGAATCGGGCGCGGATCTGCTGGAGCTGCGCGTCGACGAAAAATCTCTGGAAGAAGTGTTCTTCGAAATGACGCAGCTGGAGGCGGTGCGATGAACCGGCAGGCGATGACAGACCTTATGGCGAGTACAAAAGCGGAAATGCTGCGGCTGCGCAAGTGGCCCGCGTTGTGGATCATCCTGGGAACCTGGATTCTGCTGAATCTCACATTCGCCTACCTGTTCAATTATCTGGCCTATACGTCGGGCGAATCGGGCCGGATGTCGAACGGACTGCCACGCGACGTGCTCCTGCAGCAGATGCTGCCCGGCGCGGTGCCCGAAGTGTTCACCCAAGGCATGGCGATGTTCGGCGGTGCGCTGATGCTCATCCTCGGCGCGCTGGCCGTCGGGAACGGGTACGGCTGGGGCACCTGGAAAACGGTGTTCACCCAGGGGCCGTCGCGGGTGAACGCTGTCGCCGCCGTGGTAGTCAGCCTGGTGATCGTGGTGGTCGGGCTGGTGTGCGCGGCGTTCGTCGCGGATGTCGCGGTCGCCGGACTGATCGCGGTGTCCCAGTCCCAGTCGCTGGCGCTGCCCTCGCTGGACCGGGCGCTGCTCGGAATCCTCACCGGTATCGCGATTCTCGGCATGTGGACGTTGGCGGGGGTGCTCATCGGTGCATTCGCTCGCGGCCCCGGGCTCGCGGTCGGGTTGGGCTTGGTCTGGGTGCTGGTGGTGGAGAACTTGCTACGCAGCGTCGCGGGCATTTTCACGCCGATCCGAGCGCTCACCGACCATCTGCCTGGTACGGCCGCCGGGTCGCTGGCGGGGGCGATGCGCACCGTGGATGGTCCCGCGGCCCCGGGCGTGCTCCATGTGCTGTCGCGTACCGAGTCGCTGGTCGTGCTGGCGATCTATGTGATGCTATTCGCGGGCGGCACCATTCGGCTGATGCGGAAACGTGATCTGGTGTGAATTGTCGATGACGCCGAAAACCGTTGGTGGACAGGGTTCGCCGACGGTTTTCTGCTGGGATCCTCGGTGGCATCGTGCTGGCCGGAGTGACGAATCCGGAGTGCGGTGGTGGAGCGGTCTGTGCACCCGATTCGCTTGGTGCGCTCCGGTTTCCCGGCGCGGCGGCCCCATGCTGGTAGAGCGGGTGCGGTCCGGCCGATGGAGCAGTGCGATCCACGAACCGGTGCGCCGGGCTGAGCAGACCGGGGTAGGTTCGAGCTGAATCGTCAAACGATCATCAGCGAAAGGACCGTGATGCCCACACGTACCGCGCGTACCGCTTGGACCGGCACTCTGCAGGAGGGTTCGGGACAGGTCGAGCTGGCCAGTTCGGGGGTCGGCAAGTACGACGTATCGTTCCCCAAGCGTTCCGCGGAGGACGCCGGCGGAACGACCAGCCCGGAGGAACTGATCGCGGCCGCGCACTCCTCTTGCTACGCGATGGCCCTCTCGGCGCAGATCGGCAATGCGGGTGGCACCCCGGAGAGCCTGGACATCACCGCCGACGTGACCCTCGGACCGGACCCGGCGGGCGGCTTCCGGATCACCGGGATCAAGCTGACCGTTCGCGGTCGCGTCTCCGGCATCGACGCCGACGCCTTCCAGGCCGCCGCCGAGGCCGCCAAGGCAGGCTGCCCCGTCAGCAAAGCCCTAGCTGGAGTCGATCACATCACCCTGGACGCGGCGCTGGCGTAGTTCCCATCGCGGCTTGGTTCTTCGCACACTTTGCGTGCAGGGTGTGTGGAGAGCCATGCGGTGATGTGATGGCTCACCCTTTCCGGAAGTAGCGGCGTGCGGGGCGAGTGTAGAGGGCCGGGATAGCGACAAGGATGGCCGTTACGTGGACTGCCCGGAAAGCGCCGAGTAGGAACGATTCGGGTGTGAGGTCGATGAACAGGTCGCCGAATTCGTTCGCCGACAGCGCCGCGGCCAGTGGTTCGATGATCAGCGAGAGCAGACCGAGTACGCCGATGCCAACGGTGAGCAGGAGGCGGGCCCAGCGGCGGCCATGCGTCATCCGGATGGCGACGGCCAGAACCAGCAGGTAAATCGCCATGCGCAGGCCGAACCCGGTCGCCAGGCCCGCGATGTCGGCCTCGTCGCGTTCGAGGGCCGGCATGACCCGTGCGACTGCCTCGGCGACGCCCGCCAGCAAGGCGACGGCGAGCCCGACGAAGGCGACGCGGACAGCGCGGGGTGGGGTGGCGGCCGCCCGTGCGGCCCGGACGGAGAAGGCAGAGCCGGTCATGAGAACCGACACTGCCTTGCGAATTCCGGACGCGGATCAGCCCGCGGTAGCGATCATGTCTCGTACCGCGGTATCGCTGCGCGTAGCGAATTCGGTGAGGGCCGCGAACCCGAGGGCCAGACAGGCCCACAACGCGGCTGTCTCGGCCAGCGACGCCACCCGGAACTGCCACAGCAGAGTGGCCGGGAAGTCCGCGCTCACCTCGTTCACGCCGGGCAACAGGATGTAGCCGAGGGCCGTCACGACAACGAACGCGGCAAAGCCCCCGATCAGCCGGAACGTGGACAGTTGCGCGCGCAGCACCTTGAATACGGACACCGCTGCCACGACGGCCACGATGCCGAGTAGCACCGCAGCCAGCCAAAGCAGGGTGCGTTCGTTGATGGTGTCCGGATCGCCCACCGCCGGTGGGTTGGCCGGGTATTTGAAGAACGGCACCGCGACGATTGCGGCCCAGCCGCCCATACCGAGCACCAGTGCAAGCTTCGACCCGGACAGTGTGGTGTAGCGACGGGCGACGTGCGCGACCGAGGCGTAGATGGCGCCGAGCGCGAGGCCGGCCAGCCCGAGCGCGAGGAACTGTCCGGCCTTCTGTCCGCTGCGGCTCACCAGTGGATCTTCCTCGTCACCGTGCGAATGCCCGCCCGCCGGTTCGGCATGAGTGTGCCCGGCGGCGGAGTCGGCTTCCTCGATGGCGATCGCGGCGTCCACCTTGGGTTCGCCCACGACATAACCGACGGTCGCGGCCAGCAAACCGGCGACGAGGCCGGCCAGCAGGCCGCGAAGCAACAGGGTCCGAAGCGAACCGATCAGTGGCACGGCAGCCCCAGCAGGTGGCGTCCGTCATGCATCAGCTCGTGCAGGTACATCCCGCTGCGCGAGATGACGCCCTGGTCGAAACCGACCAGGTACAGCGTGAGCAGTGCGAGAAGAACGACACCAACCGTGACGAGCACGGTGGCCAGGGAGTCGGTTGCCCGGCTGGGTGAATGCGCGATGGCCATTCGAGTCCTCCTTGGGATACGCGTCCCGTTGGGTGGTGACGCGACGGTGCCGGTGTCTGGCTTTCCGGCACCGGGGCTCGGTGCATGGAACACAGTGGCGCGACCGCTCCGGAATCACACCGGAATTACCGCATCACCCTCGCGTTTGTCCTTCGAACTGTGGCACTCGGAGGTACCCGGCGTCAACCGAATCGGCACGGCGGTACCACGACGTCGGGCGAGTCGCCGGGCAGGGCGAACCGTGCCCGGCGGTAGGCATTCAGGTCAGTTCGAAGGCTTCGCGGCCACGTCGAGCACGACCTCGAATTCCAGCAGCGAGGCACCCGTCGAGACCGGCTTCCGGTGCTCGCCCGCGTGCGCCTCGCGCGCGGGTCCGTCCCGCCATGCCGCAAAGGATTCCTCCGAATCCCACTGGGTGACAACGAAATATCGGTTGTCCCCAGCGACTGGGCGCAGCAGCTGGAACCCGAGGAAACCGGGCGATCCCTCGACCGCGTGCGCACGGTGGGCGAACCGCTTCTCCAGCTCGGGGCCCGCGCCCTCGGGAACCTCGATCGCGTTGATCTTCACAACAGCCATGTGATCCAAGCTAGCCGCTGCCGCCGAGCGGTTGCTCGGTGCCTCGTATTGTCGAACCGATGTTGCACGACGAAGGCGGAGCAGGCGTGCCGATCCTGCTGCTGCACGGACTGATGGGCAGCGCGCGCACCTGGCGCGACCAGCTGGGCTGGCTGCGGGAATACGGCCACGTCTACACCTTCGACGCCGCAGGGCACGGCAGGCGCGCGCCCGAGGAACTGACCACCGAGGCCTTCGTGGCGGACCTGGCCGCGAGCACGGCGGAGATCACCGATCCGATGGTGCTGATCGGGCACTCGATGGGCGCGCTGCACGGCTGGGTGTTCGCCGCGACGTACCCCGAGCGAGTGCGGGCGCTGGTGATCGAGGACATCGCACCGGATTTCACCGGCCGCACCGCCGCGAACTGGGCCGCGATGATCGAAGCATGGCCGCAGCCGTTTCCCGACGCGGATGCGGTGCTGTCATTTTTCGGGCCGGTGGCCGGGCGGTATTTCCTGAATTCGTTCGAGCACGGGCCGGACGGATACCGGCTGCACGGCTCGGTCGCGACCTTCCGCGATATCTCCGAGGAGTGGGGGGCCCGCGACTTCTGGGAGCAATGGCGCGCCGTCCGGGTCCCCGCCCTGTTGCTCGAAGGCGAGAACACCATCACTCCACCGGGGCAGATGCGGCAAATGGCCGCTGCGCATCCGGACGCCGACTACGTGGTGGTCCCGAACGCAGGACATCTGGTGCACGATGACCAGCCGGAGCGCTACCGGACGCAGGTCGAGCGCTTCCTACGGCGTGTACTCGGTAGCTAGCCCTCGACCGGACTCGGCCGAGTCCACGCCTGTCAGGCCTGCTGCCGGCGTGTACTCGGACCGTCGGTGGTCGGGCCGGGCGGGCTCGGCTCAGGCGATTCCAGCGCCGTGCCCACCTTCGCCCGCGAGCGCGAAAAGCCCATCGGCGGTCTGTTCGATCAGGCCGTCGACCAGCAGGGAATCCAGGGCACGGTCGCGCTGGCCCGGGTCACGGGTCCAGGCGAGATCGAGCCGCACGCGCTCGACCGGTCCGCTGGCGTCGCGTAGGACGTCCAACAGGCGACCACGCGCCTGACGGTCGGTGCCCTCGTACTTCTGGGTGCGGCGGACGACGTCGGTCACCGGTCGGCCCGCGACGACCCAGGCGCAGCGTGGCAGCGGGCAACGCGAGCAATCGGGGGTGCGTGCGGTGCATACGGTCGCGCCGAGTTCCATCAGGGCCGCGGAGAACACTGCGGCGCGGTCGATCCGGCGCGGCAGCAGCGCTTCGGTCTCGGGCAGGTCGCGCGAGGACGGGTTGCCCGCTTCAGCACGTCCGTGCACGGCTCTGGCAACCACCCGCCGGACGTTGGTGTCGACCACAGGAACCCGTTGGCCGTAGGCGAAGCACGCGACGGCACGGGCTGTGTACGCGCCGATCCCGGGCAGACCGAGCAGGACCTCCACGTCGGCGGGCACCGCGTCGTCGTGCTCGGCCGCCAGCACCCGCGCGCACTCGTGCAGCCGCAGTGCCCGGCGCGGATACCCGAGCTTGCCCCAGGCCCGCAGCACTTCGGCCGATGACGACGCGGCCATCGCCGAGGGAACCGGCCAGCGCGCCACCCACTCTCGCCAGATCGGTTCAACGCGAACGACCGGGGTTTGCTGCAGCATGATCTCGCTCATCAGGATCTGCCACGCGGTGACACCGGGCCTGCGCCACGGCAGGTCGCGCGCCGTCTCCCGGTACCAGTTCAGCAACGTGTCCGCGTCGATCTCGTTCCGCACTGCCCTCACTGTTCCTGTCCTACTGCCGCCAGTCGCTATTTGCCGACTCGTAACCAAACGAACTCGCTGGTAACACGACTCATGTGCACAATGGTCGGTATGCCTGATTCCAACCCGATCAGCGCCTGGAAGTCCCTGCGAGAGGGCAACGAGCGTTTCGTCAACGACGCGCTGCTGCATCCTAGCCAGGGCGCTGCCGACCGGGCCAAACTCGTCAGCGGCCAGCACCCGCACGCGATTCTGTTCGGTTGCGGTGACTCCAGAGTCGCCGCCGAGTTGATCTTCGACCAGGGTCTCGGTGACATGTTCGTGGTGCGTACCGCGGGCCATGTGGTCGACAGCTCGGTGCTCGGTTCGATCGAGTACGGGGTGCAGGTGCTCAACGTTCCGCTGATCGTAGTGCTCGGGCACGACAGCTGCGGAGCGGTGAAGGCGACCATCGACGCGCTCGACGGCGGCGAGGTTCCCGGCGGTTTCATCCGCAGCGTAGTCGAGCGGGTCACGCCATCCATTCTGGTCGGACGGCGCGAGGGCCTGTCCACCGTCGACGAGATGGAAGCCAGACATGTGGTGGAGACCAGTCGCCTGCTCATGCAGCGGTCGATGATCATCTCGCAGCGAGTCGCGACCGGTGAGTGCGCGATCGCTTGCGTGACGTACAAGCTCGCCGAGGGCAGGGTGAAACTACATCGTGTCGTCGGCAACATCGGCGAGGTGGTCTGAGCGGGGCGCGCGCGGAGTCTTCCCAGCATGCGGGCCGTAATTCACCCGCGACGAACACGTGCGCAGGACCGACACGCCGTGCGCATGAGGCGCTGCACCTGATCATGCGCTTACCGTTGAGTCGTGCTGGAACCGAATGGACCGCTGCCACCGGAGATCTACTGGCGTCGACGCGCATTCGCCATCGGAATTCTGGTCGTCGCGCTGGCGCTGATGATCTGGCTCGTGCTCGCGGTCGCGCGCGGAGGTGACTCGCCCAGCGATGCGAAAACCTCCGCGACGAGTTCATCGGTGGACAAGCCCGCCGACGCTCCGACGGCGAAGCCCGCCGGCACCGGTGAGTCCAGCGCGCCCAAGTCGCCCTCCGGCAGCATCGCGGCCGTCCCGAGCGGGGTATCGGGCGCGGGCCAGTGCCCGGACCAGTCGCTCGCGGTCAAAATGACGGTCGATCAGCCCACCTACAAGGCCGGCGAGCAACCGGTATTCGGGATCGTGATCACCAATATCTCCTCGGTGCCGTGCACCCGCGACATGGGCTCCGGTCTGCAGCAGGTTTCGGTATACACTCTCGACGGCCAGCGGCGGCTGTGGTCGAGCACGGACTGCTATCCGGACGGCCAGCCCGACGTCCGCACCCTGAATCGGGGCGAGCAGGCGGCGTTTACGGTGACTTGGTCGGGCTTCACCTCGCAGCCCAACTGCGCGGGCGAACGCGTCCAGGTGCCGCCGGGCGCGTACAACGTTGTGGCGCAACTGGGTTCGGTGCGCAGCGCGGCAGAGCCGTTCAACATCGCTTGATGAGGTTTGTTGGTTTGCTGTGTTCGATTTGCAGCGCCTTCGGCGCTGCGTGTTCGCGGCCCCCTTTTGGCTCGCGTCCGAGCGATCGAGACTCGCGGCTGCGTCGCATGCGCTTCGATCGCGCGGACGCGAGCCGGGCCGCGAACGTGCTCGTAAGACTCGCACTCGACGGGGCTGGGAGTGCTGCGGTGAGCGGGGGTTCGTGTTTTGCGTTGGCCAGCGGTGAACGGGACTCGCGTTTGCGTGCATGCGCTCGGGCCGCTCGGATGCGAGACGCCGCGAACGGTGCTCACGCGACGTGCAGTTGCCGGGGCGGGGTGAGCCCGGTGACCGGAGGATTTGTCGCTGGTAGGGCGCACGTGGCCGGAGGTCAGCCTGCCGCCTCCTCCGGTGCTGCGCGCAGTCTGCGCAGGCCCGCGATGCGGAGGGCGGAACGGAGGTCGGTGACCTCGTGGATTTTCATGGTGCTGCTCGGCACGGGCGCCAGACCGGGGGGTACCAGGGCGGTGGTGAAGCCGAGGCGCTCGGCTTCGGCCAGTCTGCGGGCGACGCCGGTCACCTTGCGGACCTCGCCCGCGAGACCGACCTCGCCGAGAATCACCCAGCCCGCGGGGATCGAGACGTCGGATTCGGCGCTGGCGATGGCCAGCGCGATGGCCAGGTCGGCGGCGGGCTCCACCAGCCGCATGCCGCCGACCGTCGCGGCGTAGACGTCGCTCTTGCCGAGAAACACCCTGCCGCGGCTCTGCAGGACGGCCAAAACCATGGCGACCCGGTTGTAGTCCAGTCCGCTCACCGCCCGGCGGGGCTGCGGGATCTCGGTCTTCACGGTCAAGCCCTGTACCTCGCCGACGAGCGGTCGCTTGCCGTCCATCGCGACGGTCACCGCGGTGCCCGGCACCGCATCGGTCCGGTGGTGCAGGAAAAGGCCGGAAGGGTCGTCGACGCAGGCGATGCCGTCCTCGTGCAACTCGAAGCAGCCCACCTCGTCGGCGCTGCCGAAACGGTTCTTGATGCCGCGCACCATCCGCAGCGTGGAGTTCTTGTCGCCCTCGAACTGCAGCACCACATCGACCAGGTGCTCGAGCGTGCGCGGGCCCGCGACGTTGCCGTCCTTGGTGACGTGCCCGACCAGCAACACCGCGATCCCGCTAGCCTTGGCCAGCGAGGTCAGCGCGGCGGTCACCGCGCGAACCTGCGTGACGCCGCCGATCACACCATCCACGTCCGGGACGAGCATGGTCTGCACCGAGTCGACCACCAGCAGCGTCGGGCGCACCTGCTCGACGTGTCCGAGCACGATCGACAGATCCGACTCCGCCGCGAGGTAGACCCTGTTATGCACCGCGCCGGTGCGATCGGCCCGCAGCCGGACCTGGCCCGCGGACTCCTCGGCGGTGACATACAGCGATTTCTCGTCGCGCTGGGTTACCCAGCGGTGCGCCACCTCGAGCAGCAGCGTCGATTTGCCCACCCCCGGCTCGCCGGACAGCAGCACCACAGATCCTGGCACGACGCCGCCGCCGAGTACCCGGTCGAGTTCGCTCACCCCAGTCGGCCTGGCCTTTGTGACCTGCGAGTCGATCGCTGAGATCGGGGCCGCCGCGGTGCTCGGCAGCATCGCCTTACGACCAGGGGCGCCGACAACACCCGCCGAGACGACCACCTCTTCGACAGTGCCCCAAGCGCCGCACTCCGGGCATTTTCCTACCCATTTGGCAACTTCATGGGAGCACGCGGAACACCGAAAAATCGGCTTGGTCTTTGCCACACGCGCACCCTACGCACCGCGTCCGACAGTGTTCGATTGGCAGCGCCGAAGGCGCGGCCAAAAGATTCAGTGTCCGGCTTCGGCCGGGCCGGACTTGTCGGACTCGTGCCGCTCGGTGTCTGTGCCTGCGTCGACCGGGATCTGCACCTGGACGGTGCCGTTCTGCTTGAAGTTGAACGAGACGTTGTAGGTCAGGCCAGGGGTGATGTCCTTGGTCAGTCCGGTGATCTCGATCAGGATCGGGTTCGCCGCGGGGTCGTCGGCCGCCGGCTGGGAGCCGTGGTCGTCGTGTTCGCTTTGCTTGGGGGCGGCGACCACGGTCTGCTGCGGGGCGAGTTCGACGGCGGACTTGCCTGCGGCCGGGGTGATCTTCACGGTGCCGAGGTCGGTGGTGATGCTGGTCAGCTGGTCCGAGACGGATTCGCCGTTGTTGACGATGGACAGGGCGATGGCTGCCTTGCCGCCCTTGGCGTTGGTGTACCCGCCGCCCTCGGTGGGGTACACGATGTGCACGTTCCGCAGTGCGATGCGGCCGACGTCCGCGTGGTTGCCGTTCACTGCGGCAACCTGGCTTGCGGTCTGCGCAATCTGACCCGCGCCGCAGCCGGACAGCGCGATCGCCGCTCCAGCGGCGAGTACGGCAACCGTCACCATGCGACGTCGCGCCCCCCTCGGGGCGGTCACAGCGTTCAGGGCAGTCACGGGTTGTCCCTCCATGTCGACCGGGCTCGGCTCCGCAGGGAGCGTAGTAACTAGGGAGCGTAGTAGTTCCCTTACCGACCCGGGCGTGGGGGCTGTGCTAACTTGCCCCCGGCCGCCGCGCGAACCCTCCGGAATGCCGGGCTCGTGGCCTCGCGAACGGTGTGCTCGTTCCGACACCCCCGCGCCGGGTAACAGTTCGGTCGAGCTTCGAAGATTGCGGAGAAAGTGCCATGTCGCCGCAGGGGCCGAGAGGGCGATCAAACCAGGAGATAACTCGTTCTGGCGCAACGTAATGCACACCGTCCAGCTTCTGTCAAGCCGAGCGGTTGCTTCGTTGTGGCCCCTGACCTGCACAGTTGATCGCGCCGTTATCGAGTCGCATGTTAAACTGTGAACATCGAAAGGGGCACGGGACACATGATTTTTAAGGTCGGAGACACCGTCGTTTACCCCCACCACGGAGCGGCGCTGATCGAAGCAATCGAGACTCGCACCATCAAGGGTGAGCAAAAAGAGTATCTGGTCCTGAAGGTCGCCCAGGGCGATCTCACTGTTCGGGTTCCCGCTGAGAACGCCGAATATGTCGGCGTTCGCGACGTCGTGGGCCAAGAGGGTCTCGATCGGGTCTTCCAGGTGCTGCGGGCGCCACATACGGAGGAGCCGACCAACTGGTCTCGCCGCTACAAGGCCAACCTGGAGAAGCTCGCCTCCGGCGATGTGAACAAGGTGGCCGAAGTCGTCCGCGATCTGTGGCGCCGGGAGCAGGACCGCGGTCTGTCCGCAGGCGAGAAGCGCATGCTCGCCAAGGCTCGTCAGATCCTCGTCGGTGAGCTCGCGCTGGCCGAGGGCACCGACGACGGTAAGGCCGAGACGCTGCTCGACGAGGTTCTTGCAGCGGCTTCCTGACCGTGAACACACCTGACAACGGTGTCCGTCCCAGCGGCGGGCCCGTCGTTGCTTTGGTGCCTGCCGCCGGTCGTGGCGTGCGTCTGGGTGAATCCACACCCAAGGCGTTCGTCACGGTCGGCGGCACACCTATGGTCCGGCTCGCTGTGGAAGGCCTGATCGCCTCCGGCGCGGTCGACCGGATCGTCGTGATGGTTTCTACCGAACTCGTCGACAGCGCCGTTGCCCTGCTGCCGCCCTCGGATTCGGTACGCGTGGTCGTCGGCGGTCCCGAACGCATCGACTCGGTGCGGGCGGGCATCGCCGCCGCGCCCGACGCCGCCTTTTTCCTCGTCCACGACGCCGCCCGGGCCCTCACCCCACCCGCGCTGATCGCCAGGGTGGCGGCGGAGCTGCGTGCCGGCCATCGGGCGGTGGTTCCCGGACTCCCGGTCGCCGACACCATCAAGTCCGTCGACGCGGCGGGCGCGGTGACCGGCACTCCGGACCGCGCGCAGCTGCGCGCCATCCAGACGCCGCAGGGTTTCGCCGCCGATCTGCTGCGCTCCGCGTACGCGACGGAGGGCATTCCGGCCACCGATGACGCGGGGCTGGTCGAAAAGCTCGGCATCCAGGTCCGCACGATCCCCGGCGACCCGCTGGCATTCAAGATCACCACTCCGCTCGACCTTCTGCTCGCCAATGCGGCGCTGGACGGCGCGAGTATCGGCCGGGCGGTGGCGCCATGAGCGAGCATGCGAGCGAATCATCGACGCAGCGCGCCATGCGCACGGTGGCGCCGAGCGCCAGCGAGGTGGCGCTGTGAGTATGCGCGTCGGCATCGGTAGCGATGTCCATCCCATCGAGTCCGGTCGCCCCTGCTGGATGGCGGGTCTGCTGTTCGACAGTGACGACGGCTGCGCGGGCCATTCCGATGGCGACGTCGCGGCGCACGCGCTCTGCGACGCCTTGCTGTCCGCGGCAGGTCTCGGTGACGTCGGTGCGGTGTTCGGCGTCGGTCGCCCGGAATGGGATGGTGTCACCGGCGCGGCCATGCTGAAGGAAGTGCGCAGGCTACTCGGCGAAGCGGGCTTCGAGGTCGTCAACGCGGCGGTCCAGGTGATCGGCAATCGGCCCAAGATCGGGCCGCGTCGAGCCGAGGCCCAGCAGGTGCTCGGTGAGCTCCTCGGCGCACCGGTTTCGGTGTCCGGCACCACCACCGACGGGCTCGGGCTGACCGGCCGCGGCGAGGGCGTCGCCGCGGTGGCGACTGCCCTGCTGCAAGCCTGTCGTTGATCCTGCTCCCGCGGACCGGAGCCGGTCCGTGAACGCCCCTATATACCAGCTAGGATCGACTGCCGTGACTCTGCGCCTCTTTGACACCGACACGCGGACCATGCGCGATTTCGCGCCCTTGGTCCCCGGCTGTGCTTCGGTGTACCTCTGTGGCGCCACCGTGCAGGGTGAGCCGCACATCGGCCATATGCGCAGCGGAGTCGCGTTCGACGTGCTGCGGCGCTGGCTGCTCGCGCACGACTACGACGTCCGGTTCATTCGCAACGTCACCGATATCGAGGACAAGATCCTCACCAAGGCCGCCGAGGCCGGCAGGCCGTGGTGGGAGTGGGCCGCCACGCACGAGCGCGCCTTCGACCGTGCCTACGAACTGCTCGGCGTGCTGCCGCCGTCCGCGGAACCCCGCGCCACCGGCCACATCACCCAGATGATCGACATGATGCAGCGGCTGATCGACCGCGGCCACGCCTACGCTTCGTCGGGCAACGTCTACTTCGACGTGGTCAGCTACCCGGACTATGGACAGCTGTCCGGCCACAAGCTCGACGATGTGCACCAGGGCGAGAGCGCGGGTGCGGGCAAGCGCGACCCGCGCGACTTCACGCTGTGGAAGGCCGCCAAGCCGGGCGAGCCGACGTGGCCGTCGCCCTGGGGACCCGGTCGTCCCGGCTGGCATCTGGAGTGCTCGGCGATGGCCGGTTTCTATCTCGGCTCCGAGTTCGATATCCATTGCGGCGGCATGGATCTTGTGTTCCCGCACCACGAGAACGAGATCGCCCAGTCGAGGGCGGCGGGCGATGGCTTCGCCAGGTACTGGCTGCACAACGGCTGGGTGACCATGGGCGGGGAGAAGATGGCCAAGTCGCTGGGCAACGTGCTCTCGGTGCCGAACATGCTCAAAGAGGTTCGTGCCGTGGAACTTCGGTTCTACCTGGGTAGCGCGCATTACCGCTCGATGTTGGAGTACTCGGACAAGGCGCTGCACGATGCCGCGCAGTCCTATCAGCGCATCGAGGCCTTCGTGAACCGTGTCGTGGATCGGGCGGGCGAGATCCCGGTGGGCAAGTGGACCGACGCGTTCGCCGCCGCCATCGATGACGATCTCGCGGTGCCGAAAGCGCTCGCCGAGATCCACCGCGTGGTGCACGAGGGCAACAAGGCGCTCGAGGTGGACGCGATCGACTCGGCTCGCGATCTGGCGAGCCAGGTGCGTGCCATGCTCGGCATCCTCGGCGTTGACCCGCTCGACCCGCACTGGTACATCCCGAGCGACTCCTCGGCCGCGCTCGGCGCTTTGGACGTGCTGGTGCGCGCGGAACTGGATCGTCGCCAGCGCGCGCGGGCCGAGAAGGACTGGGCGAGCGCCGATGCCGCCCGTGATCGCCTGCAGGTCGCGGGCATCGAGGTCACCGACACCGCCAACGGCCCCGAATGGGCGCTCGGCACACCGCAATCCGGAAAGGCCAACTGATGGCAGGCAATTCGCAGCGCCGAGGTGCGGTTCGCAAGGGCGGGACCAAGAAGGGCGCCGTGGTCGGCTCCGGCGGCAAGCGCAGACGGGGGCTGGAGGGTCGTGGCGCGACTCCGCCCGCCGAGAAGCGCACCAAACATCCGGCCGCCAAGCGCGCGACCGCCAAGGCCAAGACCACGCAGGGCCGTGCGGCCACGCGTGGCGGTACCACGTCCCGTCCCGCGGGTCGCAAGAACGACGACGGCCCGGAGTTGGTGCTCGGGCGTAACCCGGTGGTCGAGTGCTTGCGCGCCGGCGTGCCCGCGACCGCTCTGTATGTCGCGGTCGGCACCGAGAACGACGACCGGCTGACCGAGAGTGTGCGACTCGCCGCCGACAAAGGCATCTCCATCCTGGAGGTTCCGCGCACCGACTTGGATCGGTTGAGCGCCAACGGAATGCACCAAGGCGTCGCGCTGCAGGTGCCGCCGTACCGCTACGCCCATCCGGACGACCTGCTCGCCAAGGTCCGGGATTCGGGCGGACCGGCGCTGCTCGTCGCGCTGGACAACATTACCGATCCGCGCAACCTCGGCGCCGTGATCCGTTCGGTGGCGGCTTTCGGCGGCCAGGGTGTGCTCATCCCGCAGCGCCGCAGTGCGAGTGTCACCGCGGTTGCCTGGCGTACCAGCGCCGGCGCCGCGGCACGGCTTCCGGTCGCCCGCGCGACGAATCTGACCCGCACGCTGAAGGATTGGGCAGAAAAGGGGATCCAGGTCGTCGGCTTGGACGCGGGCGGCGACACGACGCTGGATGAGTTCGACGGCCGCGAGCCCACCGTCGTCGTGGTCGGTTCGGAGGGCAAGGGCCTGTCCCGCCTGGTCCGGGAGACCTGCGACGCGGTCATCGGGATCCCGATGGCCGGCCCGGTGGAATCGCTGAACGCCTCGGTCGCGGCGGGCGTAGTGCTCTCCGAAATCGCCCGCCAGCGCCGAATTTGATCCCGGGTGGTGTCTGCCTCTGGTCCGCACCAAACCGCTGGTGTGGGCATGAACCCGAATAGCGGATCGCAACAATAGATTTCGCAAGAACATGGGTAACTCGCCGGGTACGCCCAAGACTCGAGTGGCACCAAACGCAGGACCTGAACGTAAATCTCGTGCCACCTGACTTGTACGGCCTAGAGATCCGGAGTGGCGGTACAGCATCAAACGCAGGACCTGAACGCAAATCCCATACCACCCAACTCGTACGGCCTAAAGACCCGGAGAGGCGGGCGAGCGCAGTAGAATTCGGCTGGTGGTGATACCGAACCAGCCCATCGGGCAGTCGATCGAACATCCGAATGCGACGGCGGTGTTGTTCCTCGGCGCGGCAAGTGTCCTGTGCTGCGGTGTGCTGGGACCGGTGGCGTGGGCGCTGGGCAAGCGGGCGCTCGATCAGATCGAGGAGTCCGGCGGCGCGTATGGTGGCCGCGCCCAGGTGCTGGTCGGCTATATCCTCGGCATCATCGGCACCGTCTTGATGATCATCTTCGCTGTGCTGTTCCTGCTGATCCTGATCGGCGGCAACGCTTAGTCCAAACTGGGCCGTTCCTGTTCGCCCTCGACCTCCCATGCAGGCCACTCAGAGCTGACGCTGCCGGTCCAATTGGGCTGTCTGCGATCCCTGAACGCCGCCATGGCCTCGCCGCCGTCGATGCTCTTGGTGACGTGCTGGTTGAGGTCGTGTTCCAGGTGGCCGACCATGGTGGAGCTCATCCCGATCCCCTCCCACAGCAGCCGCTTGGACAGCGCCACCGGTAACGGCGCCGAACCGTTCGCGATGTCGTGCGCGACGGCAAGCGCCGTCGCGAGCACCTCGCCCGCGGGCAGGCAACTGTTGGCCAGGCCCATCGCCTTCGCCTCGTCGCCGTCGAAGGTGCGGCCGGTCAGCATGATGTCGGCCGCGTTGGCGATGCCGACCAGGCGGGGCAGCGTCCAGTGCGCGTAACCGTCGGCCACGACGCCGCGACGGACCTGATTCAGCCCATACACCGCGTCCTGCGCCATGTACCGCAGGTCGCATTGCAGGGCGATGGCAAGCCCGACGCCGACCGCATGCCCGTTCACCGCCGCGATCACCGGTTTGCGCACCCGCCACGGCGGCGGGTCCAGGGTCGCGCTGACCTCCCCGACCCGGTTGGACAGGTCGGCGCCGGCGCAGAACGCGGGCGGTGTGCCGGTGATGATCACGGCACGAATGGCGTCTTCGACATCACAGCGCTGCAGCGCGGCACTCAGTTCGGCGGCCATCGTCGGGGTGAAGGCATTCTGCTGAGCGGGCCGGTTGAGCGTGAGCACGGCGATGCCCGCGGAGACATCGACATGCAGTTCCGAACTCATGCCACAGCATGTTAGCCGACCGGCGCCACCCTGACCTCGGGCCGAAAGACCTCTGCTACCCGCGCAGGACCTTGCGTCCGATGGCGTACTTGTGCACCTCGGTGGGCCCGTCGTAGAGCCGGAACGCGCGCATGTCCCGGAAGATCATCTCGACCACCGTCTCGTCGCTGATGCCGATGCCGCCGAGCACCTGTACGCACCGGTCGGCGACCTTGAACAGTTCCTCGGAGACGAACGCTTTGGCGATCGAGCTCTCGTGCCGCGCCTTCGCGCCGTTGTCCATCAGCCAGCATGCGTGCCAGGTGGTGAGCCTGCACTGGTGCAGCGCGATCTCGTTGTCGGCCAGCATGAACGACACGCCCTCGTGCTCGCCGATCGGCTTGCCGAACGCGGTGCGGGTGCGCGCATGCTCGACCGCGATGCTCTGCGCCCGCTCGGCCGCGCCGAGCCAGCGCATGCAATGGGTCAGCCGAGCTGGGGCGAGCCGCAGCTGGGCGTAGCGCAGCGCCTGGCCGGCCTCGCCCAGCAGTGCCTCCTTGGGTAGGACGAGGTTCTCGAAGCGGACCACCCCGTGCCCGGCGACGTAGTTTCGGTCCATCGTGTTCATCGTGCGTTCGATGACGATGCCCTGCCTGATCCGGCGTTCCCGGCCCCCTTCGTGGTTACGCGAGCTACCGCCTCCGGGCCCGTCGCTCTCGCCGGTCTGGTCGCCGTCCGTGAGAAACAAGGTGGGGCCCTCGGGTAGGTGCGGGTTGGCCGCGAGCCGGGCCATGATGATCCAGGTCTTCGCGCCGTTCGCGCCGGTGATCAGCCACTTGCGGCCGTTGATGGTGAAGTTCGCGCCGTCGAAGGTCGCCTCGGTGGCCAGCTGGGCGGGGTCGGAGCCCGCGCCGTCCGGCTCGGTCATGGCGAAAACCGAGCGCTGGTGTCCGCCGACCACCGGGACCAGATAACGCTGCACCTGGTCCGGGTCGGCGACCTTGGACAGCAGGAACATGTTGCCCTCGTCGGGCGCCGCGCAGTTCATCGCGATCGGGCCGAGCGTGGACCAGCCCGCCGCCTCGTAGATCACCGCCTGCTCGACGTGGGTCAGTCCGCGTCCGCCGAGCGACTGGGGCGCCTGCACGGTGAGCAGCTGCGCGGCGCGGGCGAGTTCGACCAGTTCCTGCCGCAGCTCGTCGGTCGGGCCGTGTGCTGTCAGGCGTGGGTCCCGCTCGTACGGAACGATCTCGTCGATGACGAACTGGCGGACTCGGTCGCGTTCGGCGGCGAGTTCGGCGGGAATCGCGAAATCGATCATCGTTGGTCACCATTCGTTCGGGGGCGCGATGGGTCGAGCATACGAAACCGATCCGAAAAGACTGATGGCGGCTGCCATCGGCAAGCTTCTTGCGCATGGAGTGCGGCTGAGCTGCGCCGATCTCGCTGACGTCCGGTACCAGCGCCGTGTCAGCGCGCCTGGGCATCGTTGCGGTCATCGAGAACCAGGGCGCACAGCCCCGCACCGAACGAGGAGAATCTCAATGACCGTCGCCGCTGTCGCCCAGCTGTTGATCGCGCTCGCCTTCGTCAGCATCCCTGTGGTGCGGCACCGCTATGGAGCGGCCGCCAAAGCCGCCGCCGAGGCGGAGCTGGTCGGTCAGGGTGTGCGTCCGACCATCCTCGAGGAGAACAAGATGCGTTTCGACGCGGGGGGCCACGAAACCGCCGTGCCCCTGATCATGACCGTCGTCGCTGCGCTCGAGCTGTCCGGCAATTACTCGGGCACGGTGCTGGCCTGGGTCTTCCAGCCGTTGGTCTTCTTGGGAAACGCCGTCATCCTGTACACCAACCGCACCGCGGCCAAGGGCGTACAGGCCGCTTTCGGGCGCAAGGGCGATCCGATGTTGGCGAAGATCGACGTGCGTGCGCTGCTCGCCGCGGCCGAGGGCGCGTTCCCCCGCTGGGTGATGCCGTACCTGCAGAACGTCCGGCACGCGGTGGTGTTCGGCGGTTCGATCCTGGTGTTCATCGCCTTGCTCGCGAGCTGATCCTGATCGTCCGCGATCTACCAGAATATCGCTGCGCAACAACTGATTTCGCGACAACATCGGTAACTCACCGGGTACGCCCAAGGCTCGGGTGAGACCGAACGCAGGACCCGAACGGAAATCTCGCGCCACCTGACTCGTACGGTCTGAAGTCCCGGGGTGGCGGCGCAGCACCGAACGCAGGACCTGAACGCAAACCCCGTGTCACCCCAACTCGTACGGCCTAAAGAGCCGGAGCGGCGGGCGAGCCAACCTGGCGGCGTCGGGTGCCGACCACCCGGCAGCAGAGGTAGATCAGGAACGAGATCGTGGTGACGAACGTCGAGACCGGAACACCTGGGGCGAGCGACAGCAGAATGCCGCCGACGGCGGCGATCTCGGCGAACACCACCGCGAGTACGGTTGCCCGGATCGGATTCGCGGTGAGCTGCGCCGCGGCGGCGGCCGGTGTGATCAGCAGTGCGAGCACGAGCAGCGCCCCGACGATCTGCACCCCGAAGGCCGCTGTGATGCCGAGCAGTACGGCGAACACGATGGACAGCGCCCGCACCGGAACCCCGCGCGCCACCGCCACCTCCGGATCGGAGCTGGCGAACAGCAGCGGACGGTAGACGAACGCGAGCACCGCGAGCACGCCCACGGTGCAGGTGGCGAGCAGGCCGAGGCCGTTGTTGCCGACGCTGACCACCTGCCCGGTCAGCAGCGAGAACTTCGACCCCGCGCGGTCGGGACCGAGCCAGAGGAACAGCACCGAGAGCCCGAGCCCGAACGAGAGCACCACCGCTATCACCGAATCGCGTTCCCGCGCACGAGTTCCCAGCAGACCGAAGAGCACGGCCGCGACCACCGAGCCCATGATGGCGCCGAGGCCGACTCCGATTCCGGCCAGCAGCGCGGCGGCCGCGCCGGTCAGCGACAGCTCGCTGGTGCCGTGCACGGCGAATGACATCTGCCTGCTGATGATCAGCGGGCCGATCACGCCGGACAACAGCCCGAGCAGCGCCGCTGCCAGTACCGCCTGCTGCACGAAGTCGTAGGAGAGCAGGTTCGCGGTGGTGGCGAGGTCGAACATCTTCGTAACGACGCCGGAGAGCTTGTCGGTCACGAGCGCACTTCCCTCGGATCCTGATGGGCGGCCGACAGGGTCGCGCCGTTGCCGTCGGCGTGAATGTGGCTGTCGTCGTCCGCGTGACCGTGGTCGTGGCTGTCGGCGTCACCGCGACCGTCGCCGTCGGTGCGGCCGTGGCAGTCTAGGTCGGAGTGGCTGTGGTTGTGGCCGTCGGTGTGGCCGTTGCCGTCGAGGTGACGGTGGCTGTGGTTGTCGCTGTCTCCGTCGCGGGGGTCGAGGGTCGCCAGGCCTCCCGCGTCCCCGGCAGAAACGTGCGCCGCCGCGTCGGCGGATGGCAGCGCGACGTCCTGAGCGGAAACGCCGGGCGCGAATCCGTCACCCGCCGCGCCATGGCAGTGCCCGCCCGCCGCGCCGAGGGCATCCATCGTATCGCCGGTCCCGACGACCACCAGTCGCCCACGCACGCGCAGCACATCCACCTGGGTCCGATACAGCTCCGAGAGCACCTCCGAGGTCATCACCTCGTCCGGCGTCCCGATCCGGAACTTTCCGTCGACCAGGTACAGCACCCGATCCACCAACGGCAGAATCGGATTGATCTCGTGTGTCACGAAAAGCACTGCGGTGTTGTGGGTGCGCCGCCGCCGATCGATCAACTCCGCGACCAGCCGCTGATTGGCCAGGTCCAGGCTCAGCAGTGGCTCGTCGCACAGCAGCACCTTCGGATCGCCGACCAGCGCCTGCGCCACTCGCAGCCGCTGTTGTTCACCACCGGACATGGATTCCAATGGCGCGTAGGCGAACCGCTCCGCTCCGACGTCGGCGATGGCCGCCGCCACCTTGCGTTTACGTTCGACGCGGGAGCGCAGCCCCAGCCCCCAGCGATGCCCGTCGACGCCGAGCCCGACCAGGTCGACGCCGCGCAACTGCACGCCGGCATCGATCGTCTTCTGTTGCGGCACATAGCCGATGTCCGGATTGCCCTTCCGGGTGGGTGCGCCCGCGATCCGCGCCGTTCCTGCGCTGAGGCCGAGCTGGCCGAGCAGCACCTTCAACAGTGAAGTCTTGCCCGACCCGTTCGGCCCGAGGACGGCGACGAATTCGCCTGCGGCGACCGTGAGATCCAGTTCCTGCCAGAGCGTGCGGTCACCGAACGACAATCGGGCGGCTTCCAGCCGGACGGCGGCCGAACCACTTGCGAGGCGCGGTGGCCGCCGTTCCATCCCAGTGTGCTCGGTCAGCGCCGCTCCCTTGCTCATCTGGTCAGTCCAGCGCGGCAGCGAGTGCCTGCGCGTTCTTGGTCTGCCACTGAATGTAATCCATGCCGTCGGGCAGGGTTTCGGTTATTTCGACTACGGCGATGCCCGCGCTCTGCGCGCTGGCCCGCAGGTCCTTGGTGATCTTGTCCTGGGTCTGCACGTTGTAGACCAGCGCGCGCACCCGTTTGCCGGCGAGCAGGTCCTGGGTTGTCGCGACGGCCGCGGGCGCCGGGTCGGTCTCCTGCTCGATGGCCTCTTGGAACTCGTGCGGGGTCAGATCCTCGGCCGCGGCGGCGACCAACAGGTAGTGCGCGAGCGGTTCGGTCTGCAGCACTGGTGTTTTCGGGTGTTCGGCGGCGAGCTTGCCGGTGATCGCGGTGATCGCGCCGAGTCGGTTCTCGAACGCGGCCGCACGCTCGGTGTAGGCCGCGGCCTTGTCCGGGTTCAGCTCGCCGAGCTGGGCGGCGATCCGGTCGGCGACCACGCCGACGGTGCGTACGTCGTACCAGACGTGCTCGTTCTCGTCGCTCTTGTCGACCCGGGACTCGAACGCGTCGACAGTGCGCTTGTTCCGGCCCGCCACCGCCTTCTCAGCGAACTCGTCGTAACCGCCACCGTTGTAGACGACCAAGTCGGCGTCGCTGAGTTCGGCCGACTCCACGGCAGAGGTCTCGTGCGAGTGTGGGTCGGCGTTCGGATCGGTGATCAGGGACCGGACTGTGGCGTCGGAGCCCGCGATGGCGGCGGCGATATCGCCCCAGACGTCGGTGGAGGCGACTACGGTCGGCCGGTCCGAGTCCTTCGAGCTGCCGCAGGCGGTAAGCGTCAGCGCGGCGGCAACCCCCACGGCGATGCCTGCATGTTTCAGGGGGAATCGAGTTCTCACGCGGGGTACTCCTGGCAGTGCTCTAGATCATAATGGAAATCGTTCCCGTTTAACTCTAGCAGTAGCCGTCAACGGGAACGATGCGACGCCGATCTGAAGTTCGAACGCGAAGGGCCCGCGAACGATTCCTCGTTCGCGGGCCCCGAGTGGTTTCGCGTCACTAGGCCATGGCTTTGGCTTCGGCCGGCTGTCCGAGCAGTTGCGCGCAACGCAGCAGGCCGAGGTGGCTATAGGCCTGCGGGTGGTTGCCGAGCGACCGTTCGGCAACCGGGTCGTACTCCTCGCTGAGCAGTCCGGTCGGGCCCGCGACATCGACCAGCTGGGCGAACAGCGCCTCGGCGTCCGAGCGCTTCCCGATCAGCAGGTATGCCTCGACCAGCCAGGCCGCGCACAGGTGGAAGCCACCTTCGCCGCCGGGCAGACCGTCGTCGTGGTGGTACCGGTACACGGTCGAGCCGCTGCGCAGCTCGGCCTCGGTCGCCACGACGGTCGCCGCGAAGCGCGGATCGGACGGATCGATCAGGCCGCTCAATCCGATGTGCAGGGTCGCCGCGTCCAGGTCGGTGCCGTCGTAGGCCGCCGTGTAGGACTGCACGTCCTCGTTCCAGCCCTTGGCCTTCACCTCGTCGGCGATGGTGTCGCGCAGCGTCGTCCAGGCCGGATCGACCTGGCGATCGAACTTCCGGGCCAGGGTCAGTGCCCGGTCGACCGTCAGCCAGCCCATCACCTTCGAGTACACGTGGTGGCGCGGGTTGCCGCGGATCTCCCAGATGCCGTGGTCGGGTTCCTGCCAGCGGCGCTGCACCGCGTGCACCATGGCCTGCACGAGTTCCCAGTCGGCGTCCGGCAGCGCGTGCGCCGGATCGGTGATCCCCTTCAGCTCCCTGGCGTGCGCCAGGGTCGAGATGAGGTCGACGATCGGGCCGAAGACGTCCAGCTGCACCTGCATGTTCGCCGCGTTGCCGATGCGCACCGGCCGCGAGCCCGCATAGCCGGGCAGCTGGTCGATCGATGCCTCGGGCGGCAGCGTCTCGCCGTACAGCGTGTACAGCGGGTGCAGTCGCTCCGGGCCGGGCAGCGTCTCCAGCACGCGGTGCACCCAGCCGAGGAAGTCCTCGGCCTCGGTCAGCGAGCCGAGCGAAACCAGTGCCTGGGCGGTCAGCGACGCGTCGCGCAGCCAGCAGTAGCGGTAGTCCCAGTTGCGTACGCCGCCGATGTCCTCCGGCAGCGATGTGGTGGCGGCCGCGAGGATCGAACCGGACGGCACGTGCACCAGACCGCGCAGGGTCAGCGCGGAGCGCTTCATCAGATCGGGCTTCAGCGGCGGCAGCGTGAGTTGGGAGGCCCACTGTGCCCAGTAGTTCTCCGCCTGCCGCCGCCGCTCCGGCTCGCTGCTCATGGCCGGCGCGAAATCGACGGTGCCGCAGCGCAACTCGAGCACGACCGGGCCCCGAGACGGATCGACCACGGCCCGGGCGGACTCGTGTATCCCGTCGGAGACGATCTGCCACTGCACGCCGGGTGAGCGCAGCACGATCGGATCGTTGGTGCCGTGCACCCGCAGCCCGGTTTCCTGCGCCTCGAGGGTCACCGGCACCTGACCGAACTCCGGCCGCGGCGCGAACGTGACGACGGCCCTCGCGTCGCCGGTGATCACCCTGGTCAGGTCGGTGCGGGTCGCCGCGATGTCGTGCGGCAGGTAGTCGACCACTTGCAAGCTGGCCCACCGTGTTTCGACGGTCATCGTGCCGTCGACATAACGCTGCGAGAGCGGAAGTCCCGGCCGTTCCGGCTCGATGGTGAAATGACCGGCCTGCGGGCCGCCGAGTAGGTGCGCGAACACCGCGGCCGAATCCGGCTCCGGATGGCAGAACCAGGTAACCGTCGCGTCGGGGGTGAGCAGCGCGACCGAGCGTGGACTGGCCAGCATGGTCAGCCGTTCGATGCGCGGCGCGCTCGCGCCGGCCAGCCAGGTGCGCCGCTCCTCGAGCAGGAAGGCCAGCGCCCAGGACACGGCCTCGGTGTTGTCCACCCGGAACCTGGCCACGCTCTCGCCGTCGCCGACCTTGATGCCGACGTCGGGACCGGACAGCACCCGGAACGCCTTCTCGTCGGTGACGTCGTCACCGAAGAACACTGCTGCCGACGCGCCGGCCTGATGCCGGACGGTGTCCAGCGCGGTGCCCTTGTCCGTCTGCACCACGGCCAGTTCGATGACGGACTTGCCCTCGGTCACCTGCACGCCGATCCAGCACGCCGGGCCCTGCCGGACCTGTGACAGCGCGCGATGCCCGATCTCGGGGCTCGCATTGCGCACGTGCAAGGCGACGCTGGCCGGTTTTATCTCGACGGAGACGCCGGGGTTCTCCGTGGCGATCCGGCTCAGTGCCGTCTGCACCTCCTGGAGCAGGTGCTTGGCGTCGTTGTCGATCGCGTGCACGAAGCCCACGTCGAACTCCGAGCCGTGGCTACCGATCAACTGCACCTCGACCGGAAGGCGGGACAATGCCGCGAGATCTCGCAGTGCACGGCCGGAGATGACGGCAGCGGTGGTCCCGGTCAAGCCGGCGAGTGCTCTTAACGCGCTCACCGATTCCCGATGGGGAAAGGCTTTGGTCGGGTCGGACACGATGGGCGCGAGCGTCCCGTCGTAATCCGATGCGACCAGCAGCCGTGGCACGCGCGCGACCGTCGACAGTGCACGGCGAAATTCCAGTGGCAGATCCTGTGCGCTCACGCATCCAACCTAGTGATGGGAGGAGTTTTTTCATGGGGCGGCCAAAACAATACTGTGTTGAATTCGCCGCACAGAAGCGCGCTGGTACGCGTGCGCACGATAACGCTCGCACGGGCACCGAATCGGCAAGATCTGCCCAGTTGACGGCCTCGGGTCCGGAGCGGGTGAGTTGCGTCGCACACCGGGGCCGATCGCCTCGGCGCGGCGGAAAGGGCTCCGATTTGCCAGGAGGTCGCTGACGGTCGCAGGTCTACGTGTCCCGGTCCCCGAGCAGGAGATCCACCGTCAGCTCCAGCCGTTCGGTGACATCGGTGGCCGAGGCGCGCCGGGTCAGCCAAGCGACCAGGTTCGACAGCCAGACATCGCTGATCACCCGCGCGATGGCCAGCTGGCGCTCGCTGGGCTCGCCATCGTTCATGGCGCGTGCGAAAACGCGGTCCATCACCTTGCCGACGCGGTCCACCTCGGCAGCGGCCGACGCGTCGGCGAACATGAACGCGCGGGTCATGGCCTCGGTGAGCAGCGGGTCGCGCTGCATCATTCTGGTGATCTGAGTGAGCAGCAGGTGCATGCGCTCGCGCGGGGACTGTCCCGCGAGCGGCTTGCGCTTGCCCTCAATTTGCTCGAATTCGCGCGCCAGCGCGGAGACCAGCAAATGCACCTTCGACGGGAAATACCGGTAGAGCGTGCCGACCGCGACATCGGCGCGCTCGGCTACCGCGCGCATCTGGACCGCGTCGTATCCGCCTTTGGAGGCCAGCGCCAAGGTTGCGTCCAAAATCCGCTTGCGCCGCTCCCGCTGCGCCGCCGAGCTCAGGTCGTCCTCACTGAGGGTGGTGACGGTAGCGGTCGGCGCCGCCGAGCTCGGATCGGTCGGCTGCGATCGGGAGGGACTGGCCATTGATGAGAGTCCTTTCCGGAAACGTTGTTCATCGGCGTGGTCTGCCAGGGCGGTGATCGTGTCTTGACTTACGCCCAGCTAGGATATTAGAACATGTTCTAGGTGTGGGAGTCACGCCGGAAAGGCGGTATGGACTGTGACCATCGCCACCACTGACGAGCATAAAGCCGTTCAGGAGTCGATGCGCGGATGGGCGGCGTCGGTCCGTCCAATTGCAACAATGCGGGCCGACCCGGCGGACTTCTGGCGCGCCTACTGGCCGGCGCTGGCCGAGATCGGAATCTTCCGGGTCGCGGTGTCCGAGGATGCGGGCGGCGCGGGCGGTTCGGTCGCCGATCTCGCCGTCCTGATGGAGCAGGCGGCGCACGACCTGGTCGGTGGCCCTGTGCTCGCAACGGCTTTGGCCAATCTGATCACCGAGGGACGGCTCGACGAGGACCTCCCCTGCGGTGTCGCGCTCGACTTCGTTGTCGGTTCGGCGGTGAGCGTACCCGCCGCGAGCGGCGAGTTGATGCTTACAGGTATCTGGGATTCCGTCCTCGGTGCGGCGCCGGGAACCGCGGTGCTGCTACCGGTATCTCTTCCGCAGGGACAGCGCTGGTGCGTGGTTGCGCCGGATGCCGCCGGTCTGCGGGTCGAGCCGCTGCCGCCGCTGGACCTGAGCACGCCGCTGGCGCGGGTGCACTGCGCCGACGTGCGCGTGCCCGCCGAGCAGGTGTTCGCCGCGCCGTACGCGGCCGAGGACCTACTCGTCGCCCTCGCCGCCGCCGAGCTGGCCGGTCTCACGGGTTGGTGTCTGGAGACGGCGGTCGAATACGCCAAGGTTCGTGAGCAATTCGGACGCAAGATCGGATCCTTCCAAGCGGTCAAACACATCTGTGCCTGGATGCTGTGCCGGACCGAGCTCATCCGCGCCGTCGCGGCCGACACCGCGGCCGCCGTAGACGAAGGCGGCGCCGAACTGCCGATCGCCGCCGCGATCGCCGCCGCGATCGCCCTGGACGCTGCGGTCGAGACCGCCAAGGATTGCATCCAGGTGCTCGGCGGCATCGGCTTCACCTGGGAGCACGACGCGCACCTGTACCTGCGCAGGGCGGTGGCGTTGCGCCAGCTGCTCGGCGGCTCGGCGCGCTGGCGGGCCAGGGTCACCGAGCTGACGCGCTCGGGGCAGCGGCGCACCACCGGCGTCGACCAAGTGTTCGCTGCCGATTCTGTTTCTCGTACGAGCGGAGCCCTCCGTGGTGACGCTTCGCTGCCGCCTCCCGGCCTGGCTGCTCATGCTGGGGGCGCGGCCGTCGTGGACGACGGCAACGCGCACGAGCTGGCCGCCGAGGTCGCGCGGATCGCGGCATTGCCCGCTGACGAGCAGCGTATCGCGCTGGTCGAGGCGGGACTGGTCATGCCGCACTGGCCACGTCCCTATGGCCGCGCCGCGGACCCGATGACCGGTCTGATGATCTCCGAGGAACTGCGCCGCGCGGGCCTTACCGCACCGGACCTGGCCATCGGCGGCTGGGCGGTCCCCACCCTGCTGCAACACGGAACACCGGAGCAGATCGACCGGTTCGCCTGGCCTACGCTGCGCGGCGAAGTGGTCTGGTGCCAGCTGTTCAGCGAACCCGAGGCGGGCTCGGACCTGGCGGCGCTGCGCACCACCGCGAAGAAGGTGGACGGCGGCTGGGTGCTGCGCGGCCAGAAGGTGTGGACCTCGCTCGGCGACAAGGCGAACTGGGCGATCTGCCTGGCCCGCACCGACCCGGACACGCCCAAGCACCGCGGCATTTCCTACTTCCTTGTCGACATGCACAGCGCGGGTCTAGAGGTCCGGCCGCTGGTGCAGATCACCGGCGAGGCACGCTTCAGCGAAGTGTTCCTCGACGATGTGTTCGTGCCCGATGACTGTCTGGTCGGCGCACTGAACAACGGATGGAAGATCGCCCGCTCGACCCTGTCGACAGAGCGCGTCGCAATGGGTGGCAACGGCATCGGGCCCGTGCTCGAGGAGCTGATCGCGAAATCGCCCGCCACGGGTCCCGGTGCGGAACTGCTGAACGACCGGCTCGGCGGGTTCGTCGCCGAGGCGATCGCCGGAATTTTGCTAGAGCAGCGCGCCGCGGTCCGAATGTTGGCGGGCGGTGACCCCGGCGCGCAGGGTAGCGTACGCAAGTTGCTCGGGGTACGCCACCGCCAGGCGGTCGCGGAATTCGCTGTCGAGACGGCAGGGCCCATCGGTGCGCAGGATGCCGAAGTGGCGAAGGAGTTCCTGCTCACGCGCTGTTTATCGATCGCTGGTGGAACCGAGCAGATTCTGCTCACCGTGGCCGGTGAGCGGATTCTGGGGCTGCCTCGTGACGCTGACAGCTAGTCGCCGAGACAACTGGGAGAAAAGCGTGGACTTCACCAGGGAAGAGGGCCAAGATGCCGTGGCCGAAGTCGTCGTGAGCTTGATGGAGCGCGAGCCGGCCCGCGATATGGAACTATGGCCGAGACTGGTCGACTCCGGACTTCTTTCGATCGCGCTGCCGGAGCGGCACGGCGGCGATGGTATGGGCCTACTCGAAGTATCGGTGCTGCTCACCGAGCTGGCTACGGACGCGGTCGCGGTGCCGGCCCTGCCGACGCTTGGCTTCGGCGTGCTGCCGCTGTTGGCCTCTGCGCCGGAGAGCATCGGGGAGCAGGTGCTGCCCGAGGTCGCCAAGGGCACGGTGCTCACCGCCGCGCTGAGCGAACCGGCGGCGCCGTTCACGGTGAAGCCGGAGACCACCGCGGTTATCAGCGGTAACACGGTGCGCATCACCGGGCACAAGGTTGCCGTGCCCTACGCCGAGCAGGCGCGCTGGTTGCTCGTACCGACCAATTCCGGTATCGCCCTTGTTGATTCGGAAGCCGAGGGACTCACCACGACACCGACTCCGGTCTCCGGCGGCATCCCGGAATGCAGCGTGCGGCTCGACCAGGTGAAGATACCTGCCGACCAGCTGTGGCCGACCGGTCTCGCCGACCTGCACCGGCTGGCGCTTGCCTCGATCGGATCGGTCGCCGACGGTTTGCTAAAGGGTGCGCTCATCCTGACCGCCGAGCATCTGCGGACCCGTCGCCAATTCGGTAGGCCGCTGGCGGAGTTCCAGGCGGTGGCCCAGCAGATCGCCGATCTGTACGTCGTCTCGCGCACCCTGCACGTGGCCGCGTTGTCGGCGACCTGGGCGCTGGCGCAGGATGGTCCGAGCCAGGAGCATCGCAGCCGAACCGACGACGATCTGGATATCCTCGCCTACTCCGTCGCCGCGGAATTACCACAGGCCATGCAGAAGTGCCATCACCTGCACGGCGGCCTCGGGGTGGACGTGACCCACCCGATGCATCGCTATTACTCACAAGCCAAGGACATCGCTCGCTGGCTCGGCGGGCCGTCGTTCCGACTTGATCGATTGGGGGCCAGATGTTCATCGACCTGACTACCGAGCAGCGCCGATTACGTGACGAACTGCGCCTGTACTTCGCCGATCTCGTGACTCCTGAGGAGGAGGCCGAGATGGCGGTGAACCGCCATGGCGACGCCTACCGTGCGGTGGTGCGCAGGATGGGACGCGACGGCTGGCTCGGCGTCGGCTGGCCGAAGGAGTACGGCGGCCAGGGCTTCGGGCCGGTCGAGCAGCAGATCTTCTTCAACGAGGCCGTCCGTGCCGATGTCCCGCTTCCGCTGGTGACCCTGCTGACGGTCGGACCGACATTGCAGCAGTTCGGTACCGAAGAACAGAAGAAGCAGTTCCTGCCCGGAATCCTCGCAGGCGACATTCACTTCGCGATCGGCTACTCCGAGCCCGAGGCGGGGACCGATCTTGCGTCGCTGCGAACGTCCGCGGTGCGCGACGACGCCGGGGACTGGATCGTCAACGGGCAGAAGATCTTCACCACGGGTGCGCACGAGGCAGACTATGTCTGGCTGGCCTGCCGCACCGGGTCGGTCGAGTCGCGTCACCGCGGCATCACCATCCTGATCGTGGACACCACCGATCCCGGCTACTCGTGGACGCCGATCATCACCTGCGACGGCGCCCACCACACCAACGCGACCTACTTCGACAATGTGCGTGTTCCGGCGAACATGCTGGTCGGCGAGGAGAACCGAGGCTGGAAGCTGATTACGACGCAGCTCAACCACGAGCGGGTGAGCCTCGGACCCTCCGGCAAGATCGAGCAACTCTACGACCGGGTGCGCGACTGGGCGCAGCCCCGCGGCGTGCTCGGCGAGAGCGATGTGCGTCGATCGCTCGGCCGCATCCACGCCATGGCCCGACTCAACGAGCTGCTGAACTGGCAGGTCGCCGCTGAATCCGACGGGCGGCGCTCGCGGGGCCCCGGGTGGTCACGCTCAACTACCGCCTCCGGACCCGTCGCGCGCGCCGCTGCGTCTGATAGTCGGCGTTCGCGGGGCCCTGCGTGGTCACGCTCCGCTACCGCCTCCGGGCCCGTCGCGCCCGCCGCCGATGTCGACGGTGACCAGTCCCAGGTGATCGCCGATGCGTCGGCCACCAAGGTCTACTCCACCGAATCGCTCCAGGAGGCGGGCAGGCTCGCCGAGGAGATCATCGGCCGCTACGGCGACCCAGCCGAACCCGACACCGCTGAGCTACTCACCTGGCTCGACCGCAGGACCAAACAGAACCTCGTGGTGACCTTCGGCGGCGGCGTCAACGAGGTGATGCGCGAGCTGGTCGCCTCGTCGGGACTGCGCTTGCCGCGAGTACCCCGATAACGAGTTAAGGAGCCGCGCGTGCCGGAAACCACCACTCCGGAAGCCATCATCGCCGCAGCCGAGACAATCAAGGCCGCGGGCGAGTGCGCGCCCCGTTTCGGGCGCGATCCGGTGAACCAGCCGATGATCAACAACTGGGTGGAGGCGCTGGGCGACACCAACCCCATCTACGTCGACGAGGAGGCCGCCCGCGCTTCCGGGCACCCCGGCGTCGTCGCGCCGCCCGCCATGGCACAGGTGTGGACCATGTTCGGGCTCAACGGTTCTCGGCCCGCCGACGACCCGATGGGTGCCGCCACCGAACTGCTCGACGCGGCGGGCTACACCTCCGTGGTCGCCACCGACTGCCAGCAGACCTATTACCGGTATCTCAATGTCGGGGAAGAGCTTTCGGTCACCAGCAGGTTGTCGGACATCCGCGGTCCCAAGCGAACGGCGCTCGGGGATGGTTGGTTCGTCACCTTCCTGACCAGCTGGCACGTGGGCGACGAGGTCGTCGCCGAGATGCTGTTCCGTCTGCTGAAGTTCGCGCCGGGCACCGGCGCGGCAGCGCAGCCCGACGCCGGTGCCCGGGTCAAGCCGTTGGTCTCGTGGGACACCGAATTCTTCTGGGAGGGAACCAAGGTCGGCGAGCTGCGCATCCAGCGGCTGCCGGACGGATCGCTGCGGCACCCGCCTATTCCGGCCATCTGGCAGGACAAGTCGAAGCCGACCGACTACGTCGTCGCCTCCGGGCGCGGCACCGTGTTCAGTTACGTCGTGCACCACGCGCCGAAAGTGCCGGGACGGCAGCTGCCGTTCGTGGTCGCGCTGGTCGAATTGGAGGAAGGTGTGCGCATGCTCGGTGAACTGCGCGGCATCGACCCAGCCGAGGTGCGGGTCGGCCTGCCGGTCCAGGCGGGCTTCGAGAAACTCGATGACGACGTGATCCTGCCGATCTGGCAGGTGATCCCATGACCGCCCCCGTGGAACCGGATGCCGTGCGGGTCGGCACCGTGTTGCCCGAGCTCGTGATCACCGCCGATCCGACCTTTGTGATCAGTACGGCATTGGCCACCAGGGATTTCCAGGACGTACACCACGACAGGGACAAGGCTGTCGCGCGCGGCTCCAAGGACATCTTCGTCAACATCCTCACCGACACCGGGCTGGTGCAGCGTTTCGTCACCGACTGGGCAGGGCCGCGCGCGATCGTGAAGTCGATCGCGCTGCGCCTCGGCGTTCCGTTGTACGCGGGGGACACGTTGACGCTCACCGGCACGGTGACCGCGCTGGAGGGCGACGACATCCATATCGACGTGGTCGGCACGGACAGTCTCGGCGATCACATCACGGCTACAGTCGTCATCGCGTTGCGGAGGGCCAATGACTGAGCAGACCATTTCGGGTCACGCGGCCGTCGTCGGCATCGGCGCCACCGATTTCTCCAAGGACTCCGGCCGCAGCGAGCTGCGGTTGGCCGCGGAAGCGGTCACGGCGGCGCTGGCGGACTCGGGACTTACGGCGGCCGATGTCGACGGCCTGACCACGTTCACCATGGACACCAACACCCAGGCCGCGGTGGCAAGGGCGGTCGGCATCCCGCAGCTGAAGTTCTTCAGCCACATCGGGTACGGCGGCGGCGCGGCCTGCGCCACCGTCCAGCAGGCCGCCATGGCGGTGGCCACCGGGATCGCCGACGTGGTCGTCGCCTATCGCGCGTTCAACGAGCGTTCGGTATCGCGGTTCGGGCAGTTCTCCACGTCGCTGGCGGCGGCGCCGACGTCGTCGGGCATCGACGCGGGCTGGTCCTATCCCCAGGGCCTCGGCACACCTGCCGCGCAGGTGGCGATGGTGGCCTGCCGCTACATGCACGTCTACGGCGCCACCAGCGCGGACTTCGGCGCAGTGGCCGTCGCCGACCGCAAGCACGCCGCGGTGAACCCGGCCGCCTTCTTCTACGGCAAGCCGATCACGCTGGAGGATCACCAGAATTCGCGCTGGATCGCCGAGCCGCTACATCTGCTGGACTGCTGCCAGGAGTCCGACGGCGGCGTTGCGATCGTGGTGACCAGCGTCGAGCGCGCACGCGATCTGCCACAGCGGCCGGCCGTAATCGCCGCGGCCGCCCAGGGTTCCGGCGCCGACCAGTACGTGATGACCAGCTACTACCGCGACGCTATGACCGGACTTCCGGAGATGGGCTTGGTCGGCGACCAGCTGTGGGCGCAGAGCGGACTTGGCCCCGGCGACATGCAGGCTGCCATCCTCTACGACCACTTCACCCCCTTTGTCCTCATGCAGTTGGAGGAACTCGGCTTCTGCGCGCGCGGCGAGGCGAAGGACTTCATCGCCGACGGAGCTATCGAACTCGGCGGCCGTCTGCCACTGAACACCCATGGCGGCCAACTCGGCGAGGCCTACATCCACGGCATGAACGGCATCGCCGAGGCGGTCAGGCAGATCCGCGGCACCTCGGTCAACCCCGTGGAGAATCTGGAGAACATTCTGGTCACCGCAGGCACTGGCGTTCCGACCTCCGGGCTGGTGCTCAGTGCTCACTGAAATCCTCATCCCCGTGCCGCGCCGAGTGCGTAGCGGGTCAGGGGTTCCGGCCCCAGAGCGCTGGTCGTCACATGAGCACATAGAGTGAGAGCGCAATGACGGTGCTGCTGAGGACTCCGCTGACGACTTCCACGACGAGGTAGCGGTTGGAATATGTACCCTGCATCCACAGAGCCCACACCGGGGCGCAGGTCCGCAATGCCGCGAATAACACGGCCAGTGCAATCGCTCCGGCCAGTCCGTTCGACGGCAGCAGCGGATGCAACCAGACGTATCCGATTGTCACGACGTACACCTCGAGTTGGGTGCCCAGAAAATGAGCGATGAAATTACGCGGACCGGATCGACTGCTCTGCGTTGCAACACTCGTCCTTTTGTGGTCGGTATGGATCCGCGCTACCAACGGATTTCCGTACAGGGCTGCCATTGCGGCCGAGTGGACGAGCCCCGCAACCAAGCCCCACACAAGTATTCTTACGACAACCATTTCCTCGCTCCGATGGTTCACCACGCGGCCGAGCCAACTTGTAGCCGCACTACATCGTCACCGCAGCCAGGCTATTTGTCCTTCTGTGCCACAGAAACCGATCACATGGGTGCGGTCTCCGCGCCCGGGTAACAGTACATCGGCAGATCGCCGAACTGTTCTCAGAATCGGCGGTCGCCTACCTTGCAAACGAGGCGACCGTTCGGTTTCAGCGGTTCAGCGGAGCCGTTCGCGAGCCACGCAACCCCGCGCGGCGTGCTTTTTCGTCGTGGGACCGTCATGGTCGGCCGCATCGCCACCCAGAGCCGAAAACCCGGGCACGACCCGCCTGATGGCATTGCCAGCAGGAGGGACAGCCTCGAGCCGCCACTGGCTTTACAGTAGGTACTCACGAGGCAGTGCTGCCGGGGTATTCAACGAAGTGGAATCCAGCATGAATGAAGGACCTCAAAACTGGCTGTACACGCCGAGAGTGTCTGGCGATCCCCAGGTCACCGCCCTGGGGAAGACTCCTGTCGTTGCCTACCCATTCGGGCGATCAGCGGAGCCGGAATCGTCATCCAGCGACAATATTACGGATGTACCGAACGCCCGCAGTCGTGTCTCGGTGGAAGATCCGAGAATTATTCACGGCCGAATCGCGGCGTCCGCAGAGGTGGATACCGCCGGAAATGGTGAACAGAACGAGCTCGACGCAGCCTCCCAGGCAGACGTGGATTCCGTGCTCGACTCGCCGTTGTCGCTTCTCGGACACGATCGCGTCGAGGGGGCGAACCCCATGGAAGCTCCAACTGCCAGGGGCGATAATACCGCCGAAGATTCCGTTGAACCCATGCCGGAGGCGCAGGCAGTTGCGAAGGTGCGCAAGCATATACTCGGCTCCGATTCCGGCAAGGATAGAGGCTCGTCGGGAAGACTGGTGGCCGAGCGATTCAGTGTGGGCTGGATTGTGTACACACCCGCGGTCGGGCGTCAGCGCAACAATGAGATCTACTACGTCGCGGACGACGGAGAGCTCGAAGAAACGTCATCCGCCGCCGAACCATCCGAGTACATCAAATCCGTCGAACAGCGGTTCTGGCAACGCCGGGCCTTGTTTGGATAGGCTGATCCAGTCGCGACGTCGTTGCGCCGGTCGCGAAGAGAAACAAGTCCGCGTCCACATCGATGGCCGCTACCGAAGGCTTCTGGACCCAGCTGTAGGGCGGCGCGGCCGATCCGCGACGAGATCCGAACCCTCGTCGAAGAACTTATTGCCGAACCGCTGTCCGTGACCAGCTAGGCATCACCGGAGATTCCGTGCTGGTCACGGTCAGAACAGGGTGTCGCGCATCCGTCGGGGGCCGGTAGCCGGTGGGGCCGAGTTCGGCGTGTGGTCGGTGGGGCGGCCGGACGTCGGCGTCCGCGCAGCTGTACGGAGAGGAGTCCCATGATCACCAAGCATCTGGTCGACGTGCACGTTCTGCTCGTCAGCGGAGGCGACCTGCTGCTGAGCAAGCGCCGCAGCGGAGACGAGTTCGACGGTCTCTGGCACCTCCCTGCGGGCAAGCTGGAGGCGGGCGAATCCGCTACCGCCGCGACTGTCCGCGAAGCGTACGAGGAGGTCGGTGTGGTGATCGACGAGGCCGACCTGCACCATATCCACACCGCTCACGTCGTCGGCTCCGGGCTCGAACCCCGCCTCGGCCTCTTTTTCGAAACCCGCCGCTGGTCCGGTGACCCCGTCAACCGCGAGCCCGGCAAGTCCTACGAACTGCGCTGGTTTCCCCTCACCGCACTCCCCGAATCGACTCTCATCCCCTACTCGAACGCGGGCATCCAAGCCCACCGCACCGGCCGCGCCTACAGCCAACTGGGTTGGCGCCGCTGAGCGGCACATGCGTCAAAAAGTGAGGCCCCTCCACCATGTGTCACTCGTCAGCCCGTCAGGTAGGGGGTCAGGAGGCAGGCGAGTTGGTGGGTGCTGGCGGGGGTGTTGGGGGGAAGGGTGCTGCGGTTGCCTGCGAAGCGGTCGAAGACGGCGCCTTCGATGATGGCGACGAAGTTGGCGGCGTCGGTATCAGGGTCGGTAAATCCATTGGCGTGGAACAGAGCTCGGGCATTTTCGATGGAGAAGAGGCTGCGGGCGAGCTGGGGATGCAGGTCGGGATCGTCCAGCAGATCGATGAGCAGGGCGTGGCGGGCGATGAGGTGGTTGCGACGCTCGGTCAGTAGCCGGTCGAGCCAGGCGGCGATGGCCTCGGCGACCGACCGTGGTTCCAGGGGGCTGGTCGTCACCAGCTGGGCGGCGCCGAAGTCTTCCCGGGAGCGGGTGGTGATCAGGTCGACGATCGCCTCGATGAGCGCGCGTTTCGTGCGGAAGTAGTAGGAGGCCGACCCGGCGGGCAGGTCCAGCGTGGTGTCCAGGGCCCGGTGGGTGAGCGCCCGGATGCCCTTGGTGGCGATCAGGTCGATGGCCGCGTCGACGAGCAGTACGCGCCGGTCGGTTGTGGACATGGTCACCTTTCCTGGCTGCCGCTTCGGGTGCCCTCTACAAATGTAGAGGACGAGGAGGCGTGATGGAACCCGATGCGATCGAATTGGACGCCGACCAAGTGCATGCGGCGGCGCGATTGCGGCAGCTCCTCGACCGACACGGCAAACCGGCCACACGGCATCGCGTCTATTTGCGCGACAAGCCGTTCCGGTATCGCGGCCTCTACCTGCACGGCAGGCCGGGGCGCGGCAAAACCATGTTGATGGACCGGTTTTTCGCCGAGATCGCCTCGAAGCACAAGCAGCGCTATCACTTTCACCAATTCTTCGCCCGGTTGCATGACGCGGTGCGCGAACTCGGCTCGATCGACGCTGCCGTGCACGGGCTGCTGGGCGACACGCGCCTGGTCTGCTTCGACGAGTTCCACGTGCACGACATCGGTGATGCGATGTTGATCGCGCGCCTGTTGGACGCGTTGTTCGCCCGCCGCATCGTGCTGGTGGTGACCTCGAACTACCCTCCGCGGGAGCTGCTGCCCAATCCGCTGTTCCACGACCGTTTCGTACCGACGATCGAGCGCATCCTCGCGCACCTGGACGTGGTGTCGGTTGGTGTCGGTCGACGGCCCGACCGACTACCGCACGCGGGGTAAGCGTAGTTCGCACACCGGATTCGCGGCCGGGCGATACGTCGTTGTGGGCGCCGCGCGGCAGCCGCACTCGAACGGTGAGCGTTTCAGCGGTGTGGGCGATCAACCTGCGGGGCAAGGCGCGAACGAACCATCCGTCCAGATATCCATCGGGCCCCGCCGACTGCACGCCGCTACCGCCGACAGTCGCACTCTCACCATCGATTTCGTCGCATTGTGCGGCGCCCCGACCTCGGCCGCCGATTATGTCGAACTCGCCCAACGTTTTCGGCGCTGGGAAATCCGCAACGTTCCGCTTCTGCGTGAGGTTCCACCGGACTGGGCGATGCGCTTGGTGAACGTGATAGATGTTCTCTACGACTCCGACCGCGAACTCACGGTGTGCGCGTGTGCCGCGCCGAGTGACCTTGTCGAGGGCGTGCGCGAAGTACCGGATATCCCACGTTTGACCAGCCGCCTTTGTGAATTGTCCCAATCGACCCCCGCCTCGGTCGGTCAGCCCCCAGTTCGGCGGTCGACCTGCGACGTCACCGCTACGGCCGCCGATTAGGAGGAGGGCCTGGCGAAGTATTCGATTCCATCCCGAGCGGACCGCTCGGCATGTAACTATGTGGCTGTTCTGTGCAGTAGACAGATTTGGTGGTAACGAGTGGCCCGGGCGCGAGCGCCGATATCGCGCGTGATCGTGCTGATCACGTTGCTTGCGTTTTCCGCTGTCGCGTTGCACGGATACATCCCAGGAGTTGTCGAATCCACCCCACACAAGGCTGGTCCTTCCGCGATATCGGTGGCGCTCATGCCGGTACTGCTCACCGTGTCGATGGTGATCCTGCTGGCCGGGGTGATCGCGAGCCAGCACCGGCTTCCGCTGGCCATACCGGAGCCGGAACGCGAGGACGAGCACCAGCAATGGCGTCTCGGGCGCGTGGGCTCGGCGGTGCTCGGGGCGCTGGCGATGCTCGTGCTGGTGCTCGCCGCCGCGTCCGCGATTTTCTTCATCGGTGTGGACCGTCCGAGCGAGCTCGCGCCGCCCGCCGCGACCACAGGTGCACCTCCGGAACAGGGAACTCCTGCGCCGACCGATTCCGGCGAGCCATCCTCGGAGCTGACCGGCACGGCGCTGCTGCTGGCCGGCATCGCGGCGGCCGGTCTGGTCGGGGTCGCGATGACCGGTCTGGTCGTTGTCGCGGTGGTGTCCCGGCGCAAGCCCGTGCCTGCTTCGGCTCCCGCCGTCCCGGCGGCGCCCACCACCATGGACTCGTTGGCCCGCGCGGCCGAGATGGGCCTGGCCGCGATGAACGTGCCCGGCCAGGACCCGCGGACCGCGATCATCGCTTGCTACGTCGCGATGGAGCGTGGCCTCGCCTTCGACCGGGCTGCCGCGCCGTTGGCCTCGGATACCCCGATGGAGGTGCTGGCCCGCGCGTTCGAGCGGGGTGCGCTGCACGACGCATCGGCCCGGGAGCTGGTAGCGCTGTTCGAGGAGGCCAGGTTCAGCCCGCACGCCATGCTCGAGTGGCAGCGCATGCGGGCCGAACAGTTGTTGCGTATTGTGCTCGCCGATCTCCAAGGGGAGGTGCCGGCATGAACGTCAGGCCCGGAGGCGGCAGCTTGCGTAACCACGTAGGGCCCGGGAATGCCGAAAAGGGCACAGCATGAACGTCAGGCCCGGAGGCGGCAGCTTGCGTAACCACGGAGGGCCCGGGAATGCCGAAGAGGACACAGCATGAACGTCAGGTCCGAAGGCGGCAGCTTGCGTAACCACGTAGGGCCCGGGAATGCCGAAAAGGGCACAGCATGACCAGACTGGCGGCCGTGATCAGTTGCTTGATCGTCGTCGCGGTGGTCGAGGCTGTCGCATTGGAGCGCGCGCGGGATGCGCTGCTGATCGTCGCCGGTATCCCGGTAGCCGTGGCGCTCGGCTGGTTGGTCTGGTCGCTACTCGACCTCTCCGACGCCCGAACCGAGCGCGAGATCGATGAGATGGAGAACGGTCCCGCGGAAATGTTGCGGCGCTGGCATGCCAAGGCGGAGATGCTCGCCGACCGGGCGGACGGCACCCGCGCCGATTGGGACCGGCACCTGCGGCCGCTGCTGGCCAAGGAGTTCGAGCTGTGCAGCGGGCAGCGGGTCGCGAAGAACCGGAGGGCGGTCGAAGCGGCGGGTATCCACCAATTCGGGCCGGAACTGTGGCGATGGGTGGATCCGGCCGATTCGGCATTGCGTGATCAGGCCAATAGGGCACCGGGACGTGCGGCGCTGGACGAGATCCTGAGCCGCCTGCAGAGAATGTGAATAGGTTGAGGCAAGTGCGAGTACACAAATGACGATGCCGATGGAGGCGACCATCCAACGCAGCGAGGCCGTGCTCCGGGAGCTGTCCCGGGTGGTGGTCGGCAAGCAGGACGAGTTGCAGTTGATCATGATCGCGGTGCTGTCCGGCGGGCATGTGCTGATCGAGGATCTGCCCGGTCTCGGCAAGACGCTGATCGCGCGATCGTTCGCCGCCGCGCTCGGGTTGGAGTTCACCCGCGTGCAGTTCACGCCCGATCTACTACCCGCCGACCTGCTCGGATCGACCATCTACGACATGTCGACGGGCCGGTTCACCTTCCGTCGCGGGCCGGTGTTCACCAACGTGCTGCTGGCCGACGAGGTGAACCGCACCCCGCCGAAGACGCAGGCGGCGCTGCTGGAGGCAATGGCGGAGGGACAGGTCAGCATGGACGGCGAGACCTTCCTGCTGCCGCAGCCGTTCGTCGTGCTGGCCACCGACAACCCGATCGAGTACGAGGGCACCTACCCGCTGCCGGAAGCTCAGCTGGACCGGTTCGCCATCCAACTTCGGCTCGGGTACCTGTCCGAGCACGACGAGACGCAGATGATCCGGCGCAGGCTGGAGCGTGGCTCGCAGCAGCCGCAGGTGGGTCAGGTCGTCGACGCGAACGGGTTGCTGGAGATGCGGCAATCGGTGGAGTACGTGACCGTGCACCCCGATGTGGTCAGTTACGTCGTCGCATTGGCCGCGGCCACTCGTGGACATCCGCAGGTCGAGGTCGGCGCGAGCCCACGTGCCGAGCTCGATTTGGTGCAGATGTCCAGAGCGCGTGCCCTGCTGCTCGGCCGCGATTACGTGATCCCCGAAGACGTGAAGGCGCTGGCCATTCCGGCTATGGCACACCGGATCACGCTGCGGCCGGAGATGTGGGTGCGCCGCATCCGTGGCGAGGATGTGATCACCGAACTGCTGCGCCGTCTGCCGGTCCCGCGCGCCACCGGGACATGAGACATCGCGACGCCGGCACCGCGGTCGACGCCGAATTGCGGTGGCGGCCCGCACCGCTGGTCTTCATGCTCGCGGTGTGTGCCGCGGCGGCCCTGGTGCTGGCGGTGGTGCTCGGCAGATGGACCCTGATCGTGTTCGCCGCGCCGCTGCTCGGGGTGCTCGCCACCGCGCCGTGGCAGCAGTCCTCGACCAGAATCCAGGTCGACGGCGGAGACACGCTGCGCTGCTTCGAGGCCGAGGAAGTGGTGCTCACCATTGCCGCCTTCGTCGAGAAGGGGCACGCGCTGCTCCGCCTGAAGCCGGAGAGCGTGGCGGGGCTCGGCATCGACGTCGAGGAGGCCGGCGATTCCGGCGTCGCGCCCGCCGGGTTGCGGCTGGCCCTCTCCGCTGATCGGTGGGGGCGCTACCCCATTTCGGTGCGAGTGTCCGCGCTCAGCCCGGCCGGGCTCGCGATCGCCACCGAGGTGCTGCCCGTGGGCCAGCTGTTCGTCTACCCGGTCACCGATCCACAGCGAATGCGCTTGCCGCGCATCGAACTTCCGGAGCGGCTCGGCACTCATCTGACCCGCAGGCACGGCCCCGGCGTCGAGTACGCGGACATCCGCGCCTACGCGCCCGGAGACCAGCTGCGCATCGTGAACTGGCCGGTGAGCGCGCGGCGCGGGCGGCTCTACGTCACCGAGCGGCTGACCAACCGCTCTGCGGATGTCGTTGTGCTGGTGGATACTTCGCAGCAGGCACCGGGTCCGGCCACCGACTCGCTGGAGCTGTCGGTGCGCGGCGCGGCGCAGGTGGTGCAATCCACCCTGCAGGCGGGCGACCGGACCGCGGTGGTGTGCCTCGGGGACGCGCCGCGCTGGCTGCGACCGGATATCGGACGCCGCCAGTTCTACCGCATCGTCGACACGGTGCTCGGCGTCGGCGACGAGCACATCGAAACTACCGGCACCCTCGCGCCGCACGCGGCTGTGCCGCTCGGTGCCATCGTGATCGCGTTCTCCACGCTGCTGGACACCCAATTCGCGCTCGCCCTGATCGACCTGCGCAAACGCGGGCACGTGGTCGTCGTCGTGGACGTCCTGCGCGGTACGCCGTTCCGCGACGGCCTCGACCCGACTTTGGCCAGGATGTGGCAGCTCGAGCGCGCCTCGATGTATCGGGACATGGGTACCGTCGGCGTCGATATCGTGGCCTGGCCGGAAGACACGCGACTGGACCAGATCATGCGGGTGCTCCCCGAGCATCGCAGGACCGTGCGGGTGCGCCGATGACAAAATTCCTGGCCGTCCTGTCCGGTGTGCTGCTGGTGGCGTCGGTGGCGCTGGCGGAGCCGTGGATGGGCATCCCCGCCCTGGTGCTCGTCGCGCTCGGCTGGTGGTTCCGGCCGCTGGCGGTCTGCGCCGTGCTGCTCGCCGTCGCCGCGCTCGCGGTCGCCGACTCGGGTGTCCTCGCCGCCGCCGCAACCGGATTGGTGGCAACCACCTACGTGTTGAACGCCGCGACGGTGACCGCGCCGCGCGGCGTGGTGCCCACCACGATCCCGTCCGTGGTCGGCGCGCTCGGCTTCGCGGCAGCCGCGGTCGGCGCCGCGCTCGTTCCGCTGCGGCTCGCTTGGGCGCCGTTGGCGGCGCCGGTACTCGTGGTGGTGCTGTACGCATTGGTAATCCAAGGCGTCGCGGTGCGTCGAGCACGGCGCGGTCCGGAACCGCAGCCGTCCACCGGCGCTTGATGGGGCCCGATCCGAATGCCATCGGGTCCGGCGGACGTCCGACCGGCGCAGCGTGCACCGGCAAGCCCGCCGCGAACACCTCCGTGAAGGAGGACGGCCAGGTGGGAATTACACGGTGGCGTGCGAAGGCTCGACAGCGAATCAGGCGATATCGGCCCCACGCACAGCTGGATTCACGCCTTCGTTGCGGAAACAGGTCTTTCGATCTCGCTCATCAGCATTCGCAACGTCAGCGAATGTTTCTCCGGCGGAAGTGCGTTCAACGCAGCCCGTGCCATCTTGACACCTTCCGCCTGGTCACCTGCACGCGCGAGCATCAATCCCTGATGCATATCCAGATGCGTCCGGAACCGCGGCAGCGAGTCCGGCAGATCCGCCCGAGCCGCCTCCTGTGCCGCCGACGCGGTCCGCTCGTCACCCAAACGAGCCGCCAGAAGAGATAGGAAGACGTTGACCCTCCACCACGGCACCGCGTAGTCACTCGACTGGTCCTCGGACCCTGACCGATCGAACTCCCGGCGGCCCACGGCGATCAGGCCCTCCGCCGTTTCTTTGTCGCCCAGGATTGTGGCCGCGTGCGCCTTCCCCCACAGCGCGTTGAGCCGACCCAAACCAGGCCGGTCACTGATCGCCAACGCCTCATCAGCGAAACGGTGCGCCACGGGCAGTGCCGCGCCCTCGTAGCCCAACGCGATCGCCGCCCGCCCACGCACCCACACCCGGATATCGGTGTCCTCGGATCGGTCGGCCGCTTCGGCCGCCATCGAGTACCAGTTGATCGCCTTACGGCCGTCGAGGCCCGGAAAAGTCTTGGCGTACAGGGTCATCAGGCGCGCGGCGATCGACCACATCCGCGGTGTATCCAACTGCTGTTGCAGCACCACCATGTCGGCTGCCAGCCGACGCTGAATCTCCGCGGCGCCAGCGCTCATGTAATCGCGGCCATAGGTGACAAGCCGGTCTTCCCACTCCTCGATATCGGGCTGAGCCGCGCTGAGCCGCGCGGAGAATCCTTGGGCAAGGAGGTCGGACGCTACGACAGGCGCGACGGACGTCGCGGCTAGGTGGCTCAGGAATTCGCGCCGGTTCACATTTGCCTCCAACAACTCAGAGGGACAATCGAGTACCGCCGCTAGATGACGCAGCCAAAACGCTGATGGTTCGGTGGCGTTGGATTCCCAACGCCGGGAGATGTATTCGCGGTTGATATTGGCACCAGATGCTTTGCATAGTTCATCGGCCAGTCTTCCCTGCGACCAGCCCTTAGCCAAGCGACGTTGGCGGATCAGGGCGCCGGTCCCGCTGCTCATACTTCGATCATCCCCCGGAATATGAGTTTCCCGCGAGGTGGGCAGTAACTGAACACATCGGTAGTCGGTGGTCCGGTGGGCTTGTCGACGTTCGGCGGGAGGTGTCGGTCGTCAGGCCGGCAGGAAGCGCAGCGTGACGTCGCCGAGGACCGGTGCGTCATCGCGTTCGACAACGGTAGCCGCGATGGTCAGCTCGTCGTTCTTCCGCCAGATCCGGGTCCGGATCGTCTCGCCGGGAAACAGCACGCCCGCGAACCGGGCGCGGAAGCCGGCGACCCGGCTGGCCTCGGCGCCGAGCACAGTGTCCGTCGCGGTCTTGCAGACGATGCCGTAGGTGCACAGCCCGTGCAGGATAGGCGCGGGAAAGCCTGCCGCGCGGGCGAATTCCGGGTCGGAGTGCAGCGGGTTGCGGTCGCCACACATCCGATACAGCAGCGCCTGCTGCGGCAGCGTCGGCGTCGTCACGTCGAAATCCGGTGCGCGGTCCGGTAGTTCGGACTTGGTGCTCGGGCCGCGCTCGCCGCCGAAGCCGCCCTCGCCCTTGGCGAAGATCGAGGAGCGCGCGGTCCACAGCGGCGCGCCGTCGGAGCCGGTGATGGTGTGCTCCTGCACGACCACCGCGGCCGAGCCCTTGTCCCAGATCTCCGCGATCCGGCCGGTGCTGGTCGCCTTGCCCACCGCCGGGATCGGCCGGTGAACTTCGACCTCCTGGTGGCCGTGCACGACTTTCGCCAGATCGATATCGATGCCGGGAAAGCTCACCTTCGGCGGTTCGGTCTCGTGCAGCGTCTGGGCGACAGTCGCAAAGGTCGGCAGCACCTGGGGTTCCCGATCGTCCAGGTAGCGCAGCTCGGCGGTGTCGGCCCAGCGTGCGCCCGCTCCGAGACCGAGCTGGTAGAGCTGGATATCCGACTGCGTCCAGGCGAACTCCCGGCTCGGCAGTGTCGCGCCGAGCGCGATCTTCGGGTCGATGGGCATCGGTACTCCTCGTTCATGATTGTGGACGGGTCGGAACGGTGTCGGATTTCGAGGTCGCAGCGGACGTCGGGGTCGCCGACCCGCCATCCGCAGGTTGATCCCGCGTGCGGCACAGGCACTCGGCAATGCCGCGTCCAGGCCGTGGGATAAATCGATCGCGGGGACGGGCCCGTAACATGTCCTGGACAGTCACCCAGGGCACCGGTGTCGATGGAGCCTGCGCCCGTGCCGTCACATCATGCCTCCGCTGACGCGGTCGCGGGCTGTTCCTTCCTGCGCTTCACGATGTCGAGCACGGCCAGATAGCCGAAGGTGAGTGCGGGGCCGATGGTGGCGCCAGGACCGGCGTAGGTGTGGCCCATCACCGGGGCGCTGACATTGCCGGAGGCGTAGAGGCCCTCGATGACGGTCCCGTCCTCCCGCAGCACCCGGCCCGCGGTGTCGGTGACCAGGCCGCCCTTGGTGCCGAGGTCGCCGGGCACCATCTTCGCCGCGTAGAACGGTCCCTCCACCAGCGCAGCCAGGCACGGGTTCGGCTTCACGGTGGGGTCGCCGTAGTACCTGTCGTAGGCGCTGTCGCCGCGGTGGTAGTCCTGGTCCACACCCGTGGCCGCGAAGGCGTTGAACCGTTCGATGGTCGCGGAGAGGTTCTGTTCGGGCACCCCGATCGCGGTAGCGAGTTCGGCGAGGTCCGGTGCCTGCACGATGAGGTCGTTTTCCATCCAGCGGGACGGAAAACGCTGACCAGGCTGCAGGCCCGCGAAGATGTAGCGGTTGCGGTAGCGCTGGTCGAACACCAGCCAGGCGGGCACGTTCTCGCCGGGACCGTCACCCTGCCCGTGCTCGCCGCCATACATGGTGTGCACCGCCTCGACGTAAGGAGCGGACTCATTTCCGAATCGCTTACCGTCGGCGTTGACGATGACGCAGCCGGGCAGATTGCGCTCCGCCAGGCAGAACCAGGGCTTTCCGCCCTTGAAGATCGTCGGCCCCCACCAGGCGTCGGCCATGATGTCGACGGCCGCGCCGAGCTCGAGACCGGCGCGGATGCCGTCGCCGGTGTTGGCGGGCGCGCCGGTGGTCCATTCGGTGGTGATCGGCTCGCGCTGGTATTTCCGCCGCATCTCGTCGTTGTGCTCGAAGCCGCCGCTGGCCAGCACCACGCCGTGGCGGGCGGTGAAGCGGACGGTCCGGCCCTCGTGCTCGGCCTCGACGCCGGTGACCCGGTCGTTCTCGATGATCAGCCCGGTCAGCGGGGTGTTCAGCAGCAGTGGCACGTCCGCGTCCAGCAGTCCTTTGCGGAGGGCGGCGGCCAGCGCCTGCCCCATGCCGAGCAGATGCTTGCCGGTGAGCCGCGCCCAGGTGGTGCGGGCGCCCACCCGCATGGCGCGCAGCATGCCGCGCGGATGCCGCCGGATGAGGTTGAGCTGCTTGAAGTCGGCCTGGGTGACCACGACGTTCAGCGGGGCCTTGCTGTAGGGCGGCTCCAGATTGAAGCGCTCTGCGCCGAGGATCTTGGCGTTGAACGGTTTGGGTTCGCACGAGCGTCCTTCGGCGCGGCCGCCCGGGGCCTCGGGGTAATAGTCGGAGTAGCCGGGCACCCAGCGCATCCGCAGCGGCGTGTTGTCGAGCACGAAGTCGAAGGCCTCGGCGCCGCGGTCGATGTAGGTGTCGATCCGATCCTTGGGCACGACGTCACCGATGATGCTGTGCAGGTAGGTCCGCGCGTCTTCACGGTCGTCGGGCCGACCGGACGCGCGCAGCGCCTTGTTTCCCGGGATCCATACGCCACCACCGGAGCGCGCGGTCGACCCGCCGTAGTGCGCGGCCTTTTCGATGAGCACCACGCTCAGCCCGTGGTGGGCGGCGGTGAGGGCGGCGGTCATTCCGGCGGCGCCGCTGCCGACCACCACCACATCGTATTCCCGATCAGTCATGTAGAACACGTTATAGAATGGACGCGCCATTGGTCTATGTTGTGTGGCAGAAGACTTGCTCGGCGTTCAGTTTGTCGAGGAAACTTGTTTCAGTTTCGGACCGGAGTGAAGTACATGGACCTCGAATGGGACCTGGCAACCGATGTTGTCGTGGTCGGATACGGCGCCGCGGGTGCGGCCGCCGCGCTGGAAGCCACCGCGGCGGGCGCGCAGGTGCTTGTGCTGGAGCGGTTCGCCGGGGGCGGCGCGTCAGCGCTGTCCGGCGGAATCATCTACGCGGGTGGCGGCACCTCGGTGCAGCGGGAGGCCGGGGTAGAGGACACCCCCGAGTCGATGTACGCCTACCTGGAGCGCGAGGTCGGCGATGCGGTCACGTCCGAGACCTTGCGTCGGTTCGTCGACGAGAGCCCCGCGCTGATCGAGTGGCTGAAGGGCCACGGCGTGCCGTTCGAGGCGTCGCTGTGCCCGTACAAAACCTCCTATCCGAACGATCGCTACTACCTGTACTACTCCGGCAGTGAGATCTCCGGCGCGTTCCGGGACATCCCGGCCGCGCAGCGCGGACATCGAGTGAAGGGTAGGGGCACCTCGGGCAAGAAGCTCACCGGCCCGCTCGCCGCCTCCGCTTCCCGGCTCGGTGTTCGGGTAGAAACCCTCACGCGGGCAACGCAATTGCTCACCAACGACGTGGGCTCGGTGATCGGCGTCGAGTGCCACACGCTGCGCGATGCGCCCGGCCGGATCCGCGACCGCTACACCCGCATGGCGTCCATCGCGGCCAAGCCGGGCATCTACTATCCACCGCTGCGGCGGGCGCTGGAGAAACGGCTAGCGGGCATGGAACGCCGATACGGCACGACGATTCGAGTCCTGGCACGCAGGGGTGTGGTGGTCAGCGCGGGCGGGTTCATCGCCAACCGCGACATGGTGCGGCAGTACGCGCCGCGATATCGGGGTGGTCTCGCGCTCGGCACCACCGGTGACGACGGCAGCGGCATCCTGATGGCGCAGCGCGTCGGCGCGGCAGTCGACCGGATGGACAACGTGTCGGCGTGGCGTTTCCTTCTGCCGCCCAGCGCCTTCACCGGCGCGGTGCTGGTGGACGCGGACGGCCGCCGGGTGATCGACGAGACCCGTTACGGCGCCGCGGTGGGCCACGCGCTGATCACTGAGCACGGCGGCAAAGGCTGGCTGCTCGCCGACGACGCCCTGATGCGCACCGCGATCGGCCAGATCGGCAAACAAGGCGCCTGGTTCCAGCGCGGACAGTTCGAGGCCATGCGGCGCACCGCGATTCGCGGCGCCACCCTGGAAGAGGTTGCGGCGAAAGCCGGGATCGGTGCCGCCGGTCTGCGCGCCACAGCCGAGGCCAACAACGCCGCGATCGACACCGGCGCACCCGATCCGGTCGGCAAGCCGGCCGAGTTCACGAAACCCGTCCGCATCGGCCCGTTCTGGCTGTTGGATGTGGGTATAAAACCGAGCCTGACGAACCCGTGTCCGATGCTCACCCTCGGCGGCGTCGTCGTGGACGAGCGCACCGGCGCGGTGAAGTCCACAGAGGGAAACGATATTCCCGGCCTCTTCGCGGCCGGCCGGACCGCGATCGGCATCTGCTCGAAGTCCTACGTCAGCGGTCTTTCGCTGTCCGATTGCATTTTCTCCGGGCGCCGGGCCGGGCGATCCGCGGCGGGCGAGCAGGTCCCGGCGCTCGATCAAGCAACAGTGGAAGGAAACTAGCGTGCTGTCCGACGCGGTACGAACCGAACTTGCCGACGAACTCGAGCGCGCCGAGCGCGACCGGGTCGCGATCGATCCGCTGGTCGCCAGGTACGCCGGCATCGACGTGGTCGATGCCTACCGGATCCAGCTGATCAATATCCGGCGCAGGCTCGACAGCGGCGCCCGGGTGGTCGGCCACAAGGTGGGCCTGTCGTCGAAGGCCATGCAGCAGATGATGGGCGTCGACGAACCCGACTACGGGCATCTGCTCGCGGAAATGGAAGTCTACGAGGACGTTCCGGTCGCGGCGGGCCGCTATCTTTTTCCGCGCGTCGAGGTGGAAGTCGGGTTCGTGCTCGGCGCCGACCTACCTGGCGTGGACTGCACCGAGGAGGACGTGCTCGCCGCCACGGTCGCCTTCGCGCCGGCGATCGAACTGATCGACTCGCGGATCAAGGACTGGAACATCGGCCTGGCCGACACCATCTCCGACAACGCATCCTCCGCCGGTTTCGTGCTCGGCGCGCAGCGCGTCGCGCCGAAGGACATCGACATCAAGGCGATCGACGCGGTGCTCACCCGCAACGGCGAGGTCGTCGCCGAGGGCCGCAGCGACGCGGTGCTCGGCGACCCGGTGATCGCGGTGGCCTGGCTGGCACGCAAGGTCGCGAGCTTCGGGGTGCGGCTGAAGGCGGGCGACATCGTGCTGCCCGGCTCGTGCACCCGTGCCATCGACGCCCGCCCGGGCGACGCATTCCACGCCGAGTTCGCCGGACTCGGTTCCGTCCGTCTGCAATTCACCTAGGAGGCCTGTCGTGTCCGTGAAGGGGACCGTCACCGCCGCGATCGTCGGGTCCGGCAACATCAGTACCGATCTGCTCTACAAGCTGCTGCGTTCGGAGAAGGTCGAGCCGCGCTGGATGATCGGCATCGACCCGGACAGTGAGGGTTTGAAGCGGGCCCGCGGCCTCGGGCTGGAAACCTCGCACGAAGGCGTCGATCGGCTGCTCGGGCAGTCCGAGCTGCCGGACATGATCTTCGAGGCGACCTCGGCGTACGTGCACCGTGCCGCGGCGCCGCGCTACGCCGAGGCGGGCATCCGCGCGGTGGATCTCACGCCCGCCGCCGTGGGTCCCGCCGTGGTGCCGCCGGTCAACCTGGGCGCGAATCTCGACGCGCCGAACGTCAACATGATCACCTGCGGCGGCCAGGCGACCATCCCGATCGTCGCCGCGGTGTCCCGGGTGGTATCGGTGCCATACGCGGAGATCGTCGCGTCGGTGTCGTCGGTCTCGGCCGGCCCCGGCACCCGCGCCAATATCGACGAGTTCACGAAGACCACCAGCCGCGGCGTGGAAACCATCGGCGGCGCGCAGCGGGGCAAGGCGATCATCATCCTGAACCCCGCCGAGCCGCCGATGATCATGCGCGACACCATCTTCTGCGCCATCCCCGAAGACGCCGATACCGACGTCGTGGCCGACTCCATCCACCGGATGGTCGCCGACATCCAGCAGTACGTCCCAGGCTATCGGCTGCTCAACGAACCACAGTTCGACCAGCCGTCGGTGGTGTCCGGTGGCATGGCGAAGGTCTCGGTGTTCGTCGAGGTCGAGGGCGCAGGCGACTTCCTTCCGCCGTACGCGGGCAACCTCGACATCATGACCGCCGCCGCGACCCAGGTGGGCGAGGTCATCGCCGACCAGATCGTCTCGGCCCGGGTGTAAGGAGCGAAAAATGGCCTATTCAGCAGAACTAGACATCCGCGTCACCGACACCTCGCTGCGCGACGGGTCGCACCACAAGCGCCACCAGTTCACCGCCACGGAGGTGCACGACATCGTCGCGGCACTGGATGGCGCGGGCGTTCCGGTGATCGAGGTGACCCACGGCGACGGCCTGGGCGGCTCGTCGTTCAACTACGGCTTCTCCAAGACGCCTGAGCAGGAACTGATCACCATCGCCGCCGAGACGGCAGAGCGGGCCAAGATCGCCGTGCTGATGCTGCCTGGTGTCGGCGTCAAGGAAGACATCAAGGTCGCGCAGGACAACGGCGCCTCCATCTGCCGCGTCGCCACCCACTGCACCGAGGCCGACGTGTCCATTCAGCACTTCGGGCTTGCGCGCGAACTCGGTCTGGAGACCGTCGGATTCCTGATGATGTCGCATACCCAGCCTCCCGAGGTGCTGGCCAAGCAGACGCGCTCGGCAACGACGCCCAGGTCGGCTTCCACGGCCACGAGAACCTCGACCTCGCGGTCGCCAACTCGGTCTATGCGATTCGCGCGGGCGCCACCCAAATCGACGGCAGCGCCCGCCGTTTCGGCGCGGGCGCGGGCAATACGCCGGTGGAGGCCCTGGTCGGTGTCTGCGACAAACTCGGCATCGAGACCGGCATCGACTTCTTCGCCATCGCCGACGCCGCCGAAGACGTGGTCCGTCCCGCTATGCCGCAGGAATGCCTGCTCGACCGCCAGGCCCTGATGATGGGCTACGCGGGCGTGTACTCCAGCTTCCTCAAGCATGCCGAACGCCAGGCCGAACGCTACGGCGTCTCCGCCGCCGAAATGCTTGTGCGCGCGGGCAAACGCAAACTCGTCGGCGGCCAGGAAGACCAACTCATCGACATCGCCCTGGAACTCCAGCGGGAAGGCGCGGCCGCGTCGGTGGGCTGATCGCATCGCGAATGTAGTATATCTCCGGTGATATCATGTATTCAATTCAAGATATCACCGGAGGTGCGCCCTGACTCGGACAGTGATCGACCTCGATGACCAACTGGTTGCCGATGTGTCCAAGGCGCTCGGCACCGGAACGAAAAAGGAAACGGTGAACGCAGCCCTTCGTGAGGTGCTGGAGACTCGTCGTCGGGCGCTGGCTCTCACCCGTCTTCAGGATGCTGTCGCCGATGGCGCATTCGACCTGGATGTCCTCGAGGACAAGCGGAAATATCGTCGGTGAGCGCGGCTCAGTTCCTCATCGACACGAGCGCTTTGGTCCCGCTGGTCAGGCGGGATAACGAGGCCCTCGCGTGGCAGCGCGCCGCCGCTGCCGGACTTATTGCGATCTGCCCGATAACCGAACTCGAGTTCTTCTACAGTGCACGCTCCTTAGCTGACCGTCAGCGAGCGATCGAGGATATGCGGTCGCTGTTCGGCGGGGAGCCGGTCGATGATCGCGCGTATGACCGGGCCTGGGAGGTGCAGGGAGAGCTGACGAAGCGAGGGCGACATCGCAGCGCGGGCCCGGTCGATCCGGTCGTGGCCGCCACCGCCGAGCTCCGTGGGCTGACGTTGCTGCATCGGGATCACGACTTCGACTGCATCGCCGCCGTGACCGGCCAACCGCATCAGTGGCTTGGCTCGAGCTAGTGGTCGCTGCGCAGCGCCCACCCTCGATACATCGCCTTACCAGGCGACTGCACTCGGTGCACAGCTTCGTTGACGTCAACGGGCCATGGTCGACCAGCGCGACATCCATCCCCACGACACGGGCGGCATCCGCCTCAGCGGCGAAATGCTCATCGACTCGGTGGGGCGAAGTACGTCAGCAGATACCATCATGCGGTAGGACGGGTTGTTACCAGGGACGGCAGCGGCCGTCCCAGTGGCCCCACCCGTCGTGTTCGTCGTCGTGCCACGCTCCGTGCCGGTCACAGTGCCAGTCGTTGCGGAAGGGATCGGCCGGGTCGTGCCACCCCGGACGATTCCAGCCGCCCCAGTCGCGATCCTGATGGGTTGGGAACTGTGCGCCCGGCACTGCGGCGGTGGCCGATCCGGCGAGCGGCCCGACGAATGCGGCACCTGCGGCGGCGACTACCGCCAACGTGCTGGCGAGTTTCATTTTCATGGCAGGAGCCTTTCGGAGGACGAGATATGTGCTGTGACAGGACCATTCCAGAACATCGGTGGCGCGATGACAATGGAGTCCAGGGGATTCTCAGCACACTCCCACCTGCGTTCTCAGCACATTCCCACCCGGGGAACAGAACCGCCCAAATCCGACACTAGCGCGTTCGAGCAGGGGCTTTGCCTCCAAAATGCCCATCACCCCCCCGGATGGGACCTACGGGCCGGCGACGATGATCGGGATTATCCCCATGTGGGCGCGGTCGACACGTTTGCTGTAAATCTGCCTGGAGTCCCTAGACGATTGATTTCAAGGGGTCGGTGATCGTATGGTGGGCTGTCCGATCCGGTCGTTGTGCCAGATCGCGGTGGTCAGCGCGAGAATGCGCTACAGGCCTCGGACCATCACTCCGCCCAAGTGCACACGGCGCAGATGGAGTGCGGGTTTGGAACTGTGACGGGTTGGTCGAAGGTGCTGATGCTCGTAATCAGGATGCCACTTGGCGCGGTCAATTGGAGCGTGTCACAGGGGCGGAACGGAGTCTGTAATGCAAACCAGTTTGCTGCTCGGCAAACTCAACCAGATCTTGGGTCCACCCGTGCGGCAGGACGAAGCCGGCAAGGTGGCACAGATCGGTCGGGAATGGGGAGTCCGTCTTCCCCCAGACTTCGTTGAGGTGGCGGGAGCATATGGGCACACCATGATCGGAGAGTTCATCTTCCTTGCTGGAGCGTCGAGCATCAGTTCCTACGCCGAAGAGATGGGAAAGCACATGGATGAGAACCCGACCGTCCCCTGCACGGTATTGCCGACCCCAGGTGGTGCACTCCTGTGGGGCAACACGATCGAAGGCGATCAGCTTTTCTTGCGGCACCAAGATGATGAACGCTGGACGGTATCGGCCTTCCGCCGAAACGATCACGACTGGCTCGATACTGATCACGAGTTCGGTGAATGGTTCGTCGGCGTGCTGTCGGGCGAGTTGGAGACAACTTGGATGCCTGAATGGCCGCCGTTCCCTTTGGATGTGGAGACCTGAGGTTCACGCCCAGCTCCGTGCGTGGCGATTTCAGCCGCCGCTACCTAGTGTGTCGGTCCCGAAATTGCAGCTCTAATTATCTATGGTGTTGGGGTGGCGGGTTTCGGGCGTAGTGATGTCGAGTTCGTACTGGCCGGTGACGAGCGGGACCAGCTTGTCGCATGGTCGCGGGCGGAGTCGTCGCGGTTGGCGTGGCG